>JBDKRF010000074.1:0-16407 GCA_039683525.1 Clostridiaceae bacterium | reverse complement strand
CACCACAATGTTTGTGCAGCGAATGTTACCGAGCGACTTTGCAATTTCGCTCGCCGGAATCAAACGAACGGAAATTGTGCGCCGCATTTCTTCAACCGTGTTCTGCGGATACTCCGCCGCCCCGCTCGAAACGGGCAGCGGCATGATTTCGTAGTCGTTGATCAGCGCGGTGCCGCCGGGCTTGAGAAGATCCGCATAACGCACCGCTTCCATTTTTTCGAAGGCGACGAGCACGTCCGCCTCACCGCGGCCAATGATGGGCGAATAGACCTTTTCGCCGTAGCGCACCTGCGTGGAGACCGAGCCGCCGCGCTGCGCCATGCCGTGCACTTCGCTCATCTTCACGTCATAGCCCGCCGAAACGAGACCGCTGGTAAGCACCTTGCTCATCAATATCGTGCCCTGCCCGCCGACGCCGACGAGGAGGATGCTCCTGACTTCACCGTTTGCCATATGCGTTACTCTCCTTTCGGGGCCGCGGCGTCTTCTCTTGCGATAGCGCCAAACGGGCAGCTCTGTGCGCAGACCTTGCAGCCCGTGCAGAGCGTTTGGTCGACCTCAGCCTTGCCGTCTCTTAAATGGATGGCGGGGCAGGCGACCTTAAGGCACATCTTGCAGCTGCGGCACTTCTCACGGTCGACCGTGCATTTGCCGACGTCGTGCTTGATGCGCTTGATGAGCAGGCACGGCCTTCGCGCAATGATCGCGGCGGGGACGGTGCTCGCCAGCGCGTCGTCCACGGCCTTCTGCATCGCCTTAAGGTCCTGCGGATCGACAATGATCACATTGCCGTAGCCAAAGCTCTTGAGTACGTCCTCGATTGCGATCTTGTTCGCGATCTCGCCTTCCAGCGTGAAGCCCGTGCCGGGGTTATCCTGATGTCCCGTCATGCCTGTGATGGAGTTATCCAGCACGCAGGGGATCATGTTGCCTTTGTTGTAGAGTATTTCGACGGCTCCCGTGAGCCCGCTATGGAAGAAGGTGGAATCCCCGACCACGCCGAAGACCTTCTTATCCTTGATACCTTGCTGTTCAAACGCCTTTGCCATGCCCATGCCAAGCGAGAAACCGCCGCCCATGCAGGCGCAGGTATCCATCGCGGAGAGCGGAGCGGCATACCCCAGCGTATAGCAGCCGATATCGCCCGTGATCACGAAATCCTTGCGTTTGCTCATCACGTAGAAAAATCCGCGGTGCGGGCAGCCGGGGCAGAGGGCCGGTGGACGCGATACCATGTCGAGATCGAGCTTGGCAACCTCCGGCTCTGTGTGGAACACGCCTTCGCGTACGATTTCGGGATTGAGCTCGTACATCGGCGGAATCACCTGCTTGCCGATGCAGGGGATGCCCGCTGCCTTGAGTTGCTCTTCCATGAACGGCTCGAGCTCCTCCACCACATAGAGCGTCTCCACATTGGAGGCAAACGTGCGGATGAGGTCGAGCGGTAGCGGCCAGGTGAAGCCCAGCTTGAGGAACGAAGTATCTGCCGGAAAGACTTCTTTTGCATATTGGTATGCAATTGAGGCGGAGAGAACGCCGATCTTGCCGCCGTTGAGTTCCATGCTGTTGAGCGGGCTTGTGTTGGCGTACGCCTCCAGCTTTTTCAGCTTCTCCTCCAGCTCCGGGCGGTGAACCCGCGCGTTGCCGGGCGTGCAGACATTCTTCGGGATATTGCGCACGTATCGCGCGGGCGTGATCTCCTGCCGCTCACCATAGGAGACGAGGCTCTTGCTGTGGCTCACGCGCGTGGTGGTGCGAAACAGCACCGGAATATCAAACCGCTCGGAGATTTCGTAGGCTTCCTTCATGAAGTCCTTGCATTCCTGAGAGTCGGCTGGCTCGATCAGCGGAATCTTCGCAAACTGCGCATAGCGGCGGTTGTCCTGCTCGTTTTGCGAGGAGTGCATGTCGGGATCGTCCGCCGTGACGATGACAAATCCCGCGCCGACGCCATTGTAGGCCGCCGTGAAGACGAGGTCCGCCGCAACATTGAGGCCGACGTGCTTCATCGCGGTGAGTGAGCGCGCGTTTGCGATGCAGGCGCCGTAAGCCACCTCGGTGGCTACCTTTTCGTTCGGCGCCCACTCGGCGTAGAGGCAATCCTTATACTGCGCGAGATTTTCGAAGATCTCGGTGCTCGGCGTGCCGGGATAGGCGGAGCAGACCGTGACGCCCGCTTCATACGCGCCGCGCGCGATGGCTTCGTTTCCGGTGAGAAGATGTCTGGTGCTGCTCATGCTTTGCCTCCTTCATGCGCCGCGATGGCACCGAGAGCGAGGGAGGTGAGCTTTGCGTCCGCAGGGTCCGCGCGGGATACGAGCACGATCGGGCAGCGTGCGCCGAGTACGATGCCTGCGGTACGCGCGTGCGCAAAGTAGGTGAGCGATTTGCCCAGCGCGTTGCCGGTCTCGTAGTTCGGCATGATCATCAAATCCGCGTCTCCGCCGCCAGCCGCCGTATATTTCTTGTGCGCGCATGCTTCCGGGCTGATGGCCAGATCGAGCGCAACCGGCCCGAACACGGTCATGTTGTAGCGCGACCAGTCTAGCTCCGCAAGTGCTTTTGCGTCCATCGTAGACGGGATCTTTTCGCTGACCACTTCGCTGCCGCTCAAAATTGCCGCGTTGATGCTGCTGTATCCGATGAGTTGCAGGAGCCGCGCCGCGTTTTTGAGGATGACGCGCTTCTTTTCGTAGTCCGGCGCGGGGTTCATGGCTCCGTCGCTGAGGTAGAGCAGCTTGTGGTAGGTGGGAAACTCAAAGATCATCACGTGCGAGAGGAGACCTCCGAGCAACAGCTCGGAATGCACCACCGCGCGCAGGAAATCAGTCGTGTTGAGAATACCCTTCATGAGATAGTCCGCGTCTCCCGTCTCCACGGCGTGTACCGCGGCGTGCGCGCAGGCAACATCGCTTCCGTCTTCCGGCTCAACGATGGTGAAGCCGGTTTCGTCCGCGCCGAGCGTGGCGAAGATCTTATGAATCTCAGCCGCTTTGCCAAACAGCAGGGCGGAGCAGATGCCCTTTTCCCGCGCGGATAACAGGGCCTCGATGACCTCTGAGTCGTGCGCACTGGCGACCGCGACGCGTAGGTTTAATCCGCGCGCGCTTTCGACAAACTCATTCAGGGTGTGTTTCATGCGTTGGTTTCTCCTCTATTCTTCGAAATGGAATATCTTCTGGTCATTTTGCTCTTGTTTATAAAATTGTTTCCGAGTATGATTTCGCGGTTTCTCCGCGCAGCACGCGCAGCGCGCCGAGCGCGAGTGCCTTCATCTCTTCTTCGCCGGGGTAGCGCATAATCGGCGCGATCTTCTCCACATAGCCGGTAATCTCCGCGCAGAAACGATCGGAAAAAGCGATGCCGCCCGTGAGCAGGATCGCGTCCACCGAAAAGCGGAGCACGGCTGCCATAGCGCCGATGTCTTTCGCGTGCTGGTACGCCATCGCGCGGAAGATCATCGCGGCGTCCGCGTCGCCTGCCAGCATGCGCCGCTCGACCTCGCGGAAATCATGCGTCTGTAGATAGGAATAAACGCCCGCTTCACACGAGAGCTTCTTTTTCAGCTCCTGCTTGCTGATTCCGCTGAAGCAGAGATTGACGAGCGCGTTGACGGGCAGAGAACCCGCGCGATCGAGCGAAAAGCTGCCCTCGTCCTTGACGTTGTAGACGTCGATTACACGCCCTTTTTCGTGTGCCGCGACGGAGACCCCGCCGCCCATATGTACCACGATGAGGTTGAGCGCTTCGTAATGTTTACCAAGATCGATTGCCGCCTTGCGCGCGACCGCTTTTTGGTTGAGTGCGTGAAAGAAGCTCTCGCGCTCCATACCGTATAGTCCCGTGACGCGGGCGACGGGCTGCAGCTCGTCCACCGAAACCGGATCGACGAGGTAGGCGGGAATCTTTGCTTCGTCGGCGATCGAGCGCGCGATCAAGGGGCCAAGGGAAGAGGCATGCTCCCCGAACGGCGGGTTGTAGATATCGTGAATGACCTGATCGTCGATGGCGTAGGTGCCGCTGGGAATATGGCGAACGAGCCCTCCGCGGCTGCAAACCGCGTCAAACGAAGCGGGGGTATAGCCCGCCTTTGCGAGTGCTTCGCGCACGAGCGTTTCACGCAGGGGCAGTTGATCGACCACGCGCGCAAAGCCTGCAAGTTCCGGTTGCGCATGCACAATCGAGGTGGAAAACACCTCGGTTTCGTCTTCATAGACGGCGATCTTTGTCGAGGTTGCGCCGGGGTTGATGATAAGAATCCGCATGCCGTTTCCTCCGCTTACTCTGCGCAGCCGATATTCTGACAAATTAACATTGCTGATGTTATCCTATTCGCTAGCGTACATAGCTGTCAACGGAGCAATACAGAATATATAGTATATTTATTCAGGTGTAACATACCGATTTCACTGGAATAATTCAAAAACTCATATACAAAAATTCATTCTGAATGCATAAAAATCTGTCATGCAGCGATTGCGATCCTCCAAATGTCGATCACAGAGCTTCCAGATGCATGGGTCAGGCACTTGCAGGAAGAAAATATTCGGTGTATTATATGGTTAATACACAAGTATCTAACGGACAGGAGAAAGATTGATGATTCGCATATTCATCGTAGAAGACGACGAGATTATCGCAAACGAGATCGCAAAGAGTCTGCGCAGCTGGGGCTTTGACGCCGAAATTGCGCGCGCCTTTGACCGCATCGACGAGGAGTTTGCCGCATCTATGGCGCAGCTTGTCATCATGGATATCTCGCTGCCGTATTACAATGGCTATTATTGGTGCGAGCGAATCCGCCGCACGTCAAAGGTGCCGATCGTGTTCCTCTCCTCCCGCGCGGATACGGCGGATGTGGTGATGGCGGTCAACATGGGCGGGGACGACTATATTGCAAAGCCGGTCGTCATGGAACTGCTCATCGCAAAGGTGCAGGCGATGCTCCGCCGTGCATATGATTATGAAACGGGCGCATCTCTTCACTTTCTCGGCGCGGAGTTTGACGCGGCTTCCTCCAGCCTTCTTGTCAGCGGAACCAAACAGGAGTTGACGAAGAACGAAAGCCGGATCCTGCAGGCGCTCTTGGAAAAGCGCGGCGCAATCGTCAGCCGCGAAGAACTGATGCTCAAGCTTTGGGACAGTGACGAGTTTGTGGACGACAATACGCTCAGCGTCAACGTGACGCGACTGAGAAAAACGCTGTCGGAGGCGGGGCTTGGGGATTGCGTGAAGACGCACAAAGGGCAGGGGTACTCTCTTGAAACATGACGGCTGATCCAACGCCGTTTGTTGCGATAAGGGGTTGATTGCGATGCGAAAATTAAAGGATTACTTACTTTCACGACGTGCGGTGCTGCTTCTGTACGCGCTGAGCATGTTCACGATTCTACTGCTTGGCTATCTCGCGCAGCAGGAGCTGATCTATGTGCACTATGCGTGCATCATCATCAGCTTTGTGTTCCTCTGCGTGTTGCTCGGCGACGGCGCGCGCTATCGCAGGGCGCGCAAGGGCATGGCGCTGATCCGCACGCGCACCGAACTGCTCCCGCGCGAGTTGCCGGAGCCGATCGACGGCTTAAGCCGCGATTATGACGCGTTGATTCGCGCGCTGACGCAGGAAAACGAGCGGCTGAAGATGGAGAGCCTGCGCCAGCAGGAGGAGCAGAAGGAATACTATACCCTCTGGGTGCATCAGATCAAAACGCCGATTTCGGCGATGCGCCTGATGCTGGACGCAGGCCGCGATGAGCGCACGCCGCTACTGCGTCAGGAACTGTTTAAGGTGGATCAATATGCCGATCTTGCGCTGAAGTATGTCAAACTGGGCGACATTCAGAGCGACCTCGTCATCGAGCGCTGCGATCTCAACGAGATCGCGCACGCCGCGGTGAAGAAGTACTCGCTTTTATTCATCTATAGCAAGCTTTCAGCGCAGATTGAACCGCTTGCAAAGGATATCCCGTGTGATCGAATGTGGCTGGAGTTCATCCTCTGCCAACTGCTCTCCAACAGCGTGAAGTACACGCATACGGGCGGAGTACGCATCTGGATGGAGAAAAACGACCTCGTTGTCGAGGACACAGGTATCGGAATTCGGAAAGAAGACTTGCCGCGCATCTTTGAAAAAGGGTACACGGGTTACAATGGGCGCATGGATACGCGCGCAAGCGGCATCGGGCTGTACCTTGTCAAACGCACGGCGGACGCCCTCGGTATCCGCGTGAGCGTCACCTCAGAGTTGGGCAAAGGCACGCAGGTTTCGTTGCATTTTCCGGTGTATGACGAGTTCGCACAGATGTAAGTAGCACCTACATGACAAAATCGTAAGGTTGGCCGCGCGTTTTGTAAGGCAGTTCGATGGCTGACAAATGCGATTATTTCGTACAATAGCCGCATCATAAATCATTGGAGGGAATTTCCGTGTCTCTTTTACAAGTCAAAGGACTGGGAAAGGTCTACAACACCAAACTTGGCATGCGGCAGTGCGTAGCGCTCAAAAACGTGAGCTTCGAGGTGATAGAGGGCGAGTTTGTCGCCATCATGGGTGCAAGCGGCAGCGGCAAAACCACGCTGCTCAACATCCTGTCCTCGCTCGATAAGCCTACCACGGGAGATGTGTTGCTCGACGGCGTCAGCTTTTCGTCGATTGCCGATCGCGACCTTTCAGAATTCCGCAGGAAGCATCTCGGCTTCGTCTTTCAGGATTTCAACCTGCTGGATACGTTTTCCATCAAGGACAATATCCTGCTTCCGCTGGTGTTGATGCAGACGCCCGTGCGCGAGATGGAGGAGCGCCTGCTTCCGATCGCACGTCAGCTCGGCATCACGCAGCTGTTGAGCAAGTTTCCCTTTGAGGTGTCCGGCGGTGAAAAGCAGCGTGCGGCGATTGCGCGCGCGGTGATCACCGACCCGCGCATCCTGCTGGCGGATGAACCCACCGGCGCGCTGGACAGCAAAGCCTCCTCCAGTCTGCTGGGACAATTGACGGATCTGCACCAGATCGGCAAGACGATCGTCATGGTCACGCACAGCGCGATGGCGGCGAGCTATGCCTCCCGCGTGCTCTTCATCTCCGATGGATCACTGTTTTCGCAGCTTTATCGCGGGGAAGAGAACAACCGCGCGTTCTTCGACCGCATCGTTGCAAACCTCTCAATTCTAGGGGGTGGCGACATTGCGTAAACTCGATGAATCCGTTTGCCTTCGTTGGATAGGAGGCGAACAGCATGCGTAAGTTCTTTTATTTCCGGCTGGCGCTGAGCAACGTACGGCGTAGTAAGATCACATATCTTCCGTATCTCGTGGCGACCGCGGTGATGAGCGGGGTGTTCCTCCTGATCGCTGGCCTGCTCTTCTCCAAGGGGCTCACCAACACGCCCGGCGGGAATACCGCAAGGATGCTATTTGCATTCGGGCTTGTGGTCTACGCGCTGTTTACCTTTGGCTTTATGCTCTATATCAACAACTTTCTGATCAAGCGCAGGAAGAAAGAGTTTGGACTCTATGGCATCCTAGGACTCGACAAGCGGCATGTCGGGCGCGTGCTCCTCTGGGAAAACACGTTTGTCATCGGCGGAGGGCTGCTCTGCGGCACAGCGATTGCGCTGGTCTTTGGACGGCTGCTGTTCCTGATCCTGATGAAACTGATCCATGCGGTTCCGGGCAGCACATTCTCGATCCCGCTGATCGCATTCGGGCTGATGTTTGCGCTGTTCTTCCTTGTCTTTCTTGTGACTTCTGTGGCGAACATCATTCGCGTGCATACCGCAAGCCCGATCTCCCTGCTCTCCAGCGAAAAGAGCGGCGAAAAGGACAAAAAAGGCCTGCTTCCGCTCGCGATCATCGGTGCGCTCCTATTGGGCGGCGCATACTATTATGCCTGGACGACCGAGATTCCCGGCATGGCGCTGGGCATTTTCTTCCCACTCGCCATCGTGGTCATCATCGCTACCTACCTGCTTTTTCTTTGCGGAAGCATTGTGGTCCTAAGATTGCTGCGCATGAAAAAGAGCCGCTATTATCAACCGGATCACTTTGTGACCATCTCCGGTATGTTCCATCGCATGCGTCAGAACGCGCGGGGCCTCGCCACCATTTGCATTCTCTCCACCATGTTGGTGGTTACCGTCTCCGGTACGCTGTCCCTGTATTTGGGTAGGGAGCAAATGATGCGCGGCATGTATCCCTTTGACGCAGAGGTGTATGTGAAGGATGACGCGACGAAAGAGCAGATCGTTGCCTACGACGCAGTCCTGCATCAGCTTGCGACAGAAAACGACGTAACCCTCTCTGCGGACAAGAGCAAGCTGATCACAAAGCTGCCGGAGGGTGAAGAGATTCGTCGCAACAACTTCGTATCGGATGACAGCGAGTTTGTCGAAGTGCCGACGCTGGTCTTTTACGATGGCAGCTTCCGCTTTGACATCACGGGAACGGATGCGAACTGCCTTGCGTTTATCCACGCTGTGCGGGATCATTACAGCGAATCCTTTGCCTCGGAACCGCGTCTCATCATTTCGGACTTCTACACGTCGCGGGAGGACGGCTACGGATTCTACGGCGGGCTTTTGTTCCTCGGCGCATTCTTCGCGGTGCTGTTCCTTGCGGTTGCCGTGCTGATTCTCTACTTTAAGCAGGTGACGGAAGGCTACGAGGACAAGGAGCGCTTTGAGATCCTGCAAAAGGTTGGCATGGATGACCAACAGGTCAAGAAGACGATCAATTCGCAGGTGCTGTGGGTGTTCTTCCTGCCGTTGGCTGCGACCACGCTGCACATGCTCTTTGCCTCGAAGATCATGGCGCAGATGCTTCGTTCCTTCATGTTATACGATTGGGGCATGGTGCTTGCCTGCATCTGCGGAACGCTGCTTGCGTTTACGCTGCTGTATTTCGCAATCTATCGTGTCACCGCGCGCACATATTATCGAATCGTGCGTAGATAACCAGGGTATGTAAGAAAGAGGAGGTTCGCCTCCTCTTTCTTACGTTCGTGATTTGTTCACGCGATTGCGATTGTGCCCAGGGGGTTCATCCGTTATAATCATGCTATGGAAAAAAATACGCAACAAAAACTAAATCAGGAACCCAAGGGCGCGCGTGCGCTCGCCGCGCTCAAGGAGCTGGGGCATACCGCGCTTGGCTTTGGCAAGGCGCAGCTCATCCTCTTTGGCGTCAACTTTGTGGTGATCACCATCGGCATGATCGTCGTGGGCCTTGGCTGGTGGTCTCCGCTCGTCGCGGTTGGGGTGAGTCTGCTCGACCTGCTGCCCGTCATAGGCTCCGGCATCGTGTTTGTGCCCTGGGCCATCATCGCGTTACTTGCGAAAAACCCGCATATGGCGATCGCGGTCGGTGCCACTTACATCGCGATGGTGGTATTGCGCATGATACTCGACCCGATCATTACGGGCAAGAGCGTTGGCCTCTCTCCGTGGATTACTCTTCTGGCGTCCGTCGGTGGGCTGATCCTCTTCGGAGGGGTCGGCATGATATTGGGCCCCGTGATTGCGGCGGTGGCAAACGTGCTTTTCCGCGTGTTCTTCAAGAAGAAAACACAGGCGCAAAACCCGATTCAACCACCCGAAACGCCGGGTGAACAAAAGAATCAATAGTGCGCAACAAAGAACTGCGCTCGAAGAATAACAAAATAAAACAGGAGAGATACAAACAATGTTGCATTTTCTGGGATTGATGATCATCGGCGCGCTCATCGGCTGGGTCGCGAGTAAGATCATGCATGGCAAGGGCGGACTCATTCGCAACATCATCGTCGGCATCGCGGGCAGCGTGGTCGGCGGCTGGCTTGCGGAATATCTGGGCATCGGCTCCGGCAATGTCTGGTCGATCGGCGGGTTTTTCATCGCGGTCGGCGGCGCGTGTATTCTGATTTTGCTCAGCAGGCTGATCATCGGCAAGAGATAAAATATCGGTTGCAAACGGCAAGAGTAACAGAATCAAAAGTGAGCTGTCGAATCTCGACAGCTCACTTTTTGCGTAAGACGCGCAGTTCAATTATTGTACGATCGAATGGACGGAGATATAAAACTCTTCCTGACTGGGCTGGAACTTCTTCTCCATCGGCTCAAGCGTTTCGTCATAACGCTCCGCCGCCGCTTCATCGAGATCGTCAAACACTGCGCTCTGGTGATACACCCAATGTCTGCCGTCGAGCACATCCGGCTTGAGCTCCTTGACCATCATGGCGGAAGGGCATGCGCCGTTGGAAAGCGAGATATTGCGTTTCTTGCAGCTGATGAATCCGCGGCTGACGTAGTTATTCGGGTTGCCGAAGATGACGATCACATCGTAGCCGAGCGCAAGCGCCCGCTCGAAGGAGTGTTCCAGCAGCAGCTTTCCGTAACCCAGACGCTGATACTCCGGCGCGATGCAGACAGGGCCGAAGGTGAGGATGTGCTTTTCTTCGCCTGCCTCGTCGACGAGCCGCGTTTTCGTGTACATGACGTTGCCGATGATCTGACCTTCGAGCTCCAGCACCAAGTCCAGCTCCGGCACAAAATCCGGGTGAGGACGCATGACGCGAACAAGATAATGCTCGTTACAACCGGGGACATAGAGATTGTAAAATGCTCTTCTGGTCATAACCTCAACGGCTTCATAATCAGCCGGGGTTTCGTTGCGAATGATGACGTTCTGATTCATGATTTCCTCCGATGATGGATTGCAAACCAATCGGTTTGAAGTGAGTACACATGAAAACGAGAGGTTTCTTCAAGCCTCATTATATCAGAGCGAAATGCGAAATCCTAACGTAAAAAATGCATCCAATGCATTTCAAAGTGCAGATTTACGCAGGAGGTTGATCGTTTGTCGAGCGTATCCGTTCGGAAGATTGAATCCGCAGGAAGATTGCAAGAAGTGCCATCGGGCATGCCAGCGCGGCACTTTTTAAGATGGATTCAACGATTGGCGCGTGGTTTTGCAATACGTTTGCGAACAAAACGGGACAAAACACACAGAACGATGCAACGTAGAGTATCACCCGCAACGAAATCGCTCCGTTGAGTTTTTTCCGCAGGGTGGCGATGATCAATAGGATTGTTGATACGGTAAACAGTATGAGGCTAACGTAATCGATGCGGATCATTAGACCATAGCCATAAGTAATGCGCCAGATGATGATGGCAATCAGCGTTGCCGCAACGGAGCAAACGCAACCGATGAGTGCGAAGCGAATCAATTGATGTTTTTGTGGAAACAGGCTTAAGATGCCAACAAACCCCAAAGCGGTCAAAGCAATGAGATGCCGCAGAGGATAGAGAATCATAAACGGGCGCTCAAATGAGAAAGTGTCCCCCAGCAGCCACCAAAACCCGTAGCCGAAGTGAAAATTGACGAGGATTGCAATGCAGACCACTACAAGCAAAACCTTCAGGCGCATACCGGTGCGAACACTAGAGATTCTTTGCTCCGAGTAGGACAGCACGGAGTGGATTGCGTCGTTTGTCACGGCGTTGTCTGTGTTTGGTTCCGCCGATCGCTTTGCGTTCAGCAACTCCGTCAGACTCACGCCGAGCGCTTCTGAGAGCGGCTGCAACTGGTTGATGTCGGGAAAGCCATTCCCGCATTCCCAGCGGGAAACCGCCTTGTCCGAGACAAACAGCTGATCGGCAAGTTGCTTTTGCGTCAGCCCCTTCTCTTTTCGCAGTTGAGACAGGAATGCCCCGAATTCTGATTGAACCATACTCCACACCACCTTGCCCTGTTAGTTTAGCACTTGGGCAACACAATGGAAATCTACGATATCGAGAACTTGTCAACTTCCATAAATGTTGAGAGCATGGAGATGCAAATTGGGAGTTTTTGCTACACTTGAGTAGCGATCTTGAGAATTGAAAACGATTGTGTTTGCAACATCCAGCGAATATAATAAAACAGCAAACAACTTTAGGCTACAAGTTTCGATAACGAATTACGACGAAGGACGGGTATGTACGAAAAATACACGGGATTGCCCGATACAAAAAAAACATCTTCCTCCCAAAGCGGTCGTTCTTCTGAACGGCCAGTGAGGCGCGCAGCCAGAGCATCTAGCGAAAACATGGCGTATGACCAGGAGCCGAATCGCGACTCCGGCGGCTCCGCGGGCGGAAGAAGGAAGAATTCACGCCGCGCGCGGGCACGCAAGCGCAAGATAACGCTGGGGCTGATGGGGCTCGCGTTCCTTGCGCTCATCGCCGTTGTCGTCTTCGTGCTGATGAACAACTGCTCCGGTTCTGCGGAGGTACCGACGGAAACCGGCACATTCAGGAGCGGCGTGTACATCAACGGCATGGATCTCTCCGGCAAAACGGTAGATCAGGTGAGAGCGCAGCTGGAATCCAACGAGTCCTACGCGCTGAGCAATATCGCAATTTCGCTCGCCAGCGATCAGATCAACGCGACCATCTCCGGCGCGGACATGAACGCCACCTCCAACCTCAACTCCGTGATCGAGCAGGCGCTCTCCGGCGGCGCAAATCAGGTGTATTACACGACGATCTCCATCGACGATACCGCGCTTGCCAACCGGATCAACGCGATCAATCAGACCTCGAGCAAGCAGCCCGTTGAGCCGACCGTCGTACTGGACTTCACCAAGTCGGGGCCGCAGTTTGTCGAGGGCCAGGCAGGCTTTGGTTTGGAAGTGGATTCCACCATCGCGCTGGTGAAAAACGCGATTACATCCGGTCAACTGCAAACCACGCTCTCGCTCGTGCTGACAACCATCCAACCGACCGAGACGCTCGAAGATATCAAAGCGCATATCTCGGAAATCGGCAGGTTCACCACGACCTATGCCTTCAAAGGCACCGCGGAGGACACCGAAGAGGCGCGCACCTTGCTGATTCCGAACCGAGCATTCAACATTGAAAAAGGCGCCGCTCTGATCAACGGTCAGGTGGTTTTGCCCGGCGCAACATGGAGCTTTAATAAGACGGTTGGGGATCGCAACGAACAAAGAGGTTGGAAGGAAGCCAACGGCATTTTCGGCGGAGATACGCTCTCGAAACAGTTCGGCGGCGGCATTTGTCAGGTCAGCACAACGTTGTTCAACGCATTGCTTGAGGCGTATCCGTATTTTACGTTTGACCGCTCGGAGCACTCGTTCCCTTCGACCTATGTGGATAAGGGGCTGGATGCAACGGTCGACAGCGGTCGCATCGACTTTCAGTTTACCAACAACTCCGGCTACAACGTCTACATCTGCGCGTATGTGGCGAAAAATAAGATGTATACCAGCCGGAAGCGCGACCTTACGGTGGTCATCTACGGTCAGGCGCTGCCGGAAGGGAACGAGTATAAGACCCGCGTGGTGCTGGTTTCGGAAGAGCCGCCGGGCGAGGATATCATCACCGAGAGCCGCAATCTCGCTGCGGGAGAAACGAAAATCCAGGCTGTGGCACGCTCCAAGTATGTTGTGGATGTCTTTATCGACCACTACGTCAACGGCCAGGTCGTGGAACCGATCTTCTTTGGAGAAAGTGTGTACCCGGGTAACCCCGGGCGGAGGCTGGTCGGCGTTCAGCCAACCCCGACGCCGGTTCCATCCGACACCCCCACGCCTTCGCCATCGGGAACTCCATAACAAGAGAAACAAAGGGGCTGTCCAGAAATGGGTAGCTCCTTGTGCGTGGAAGGCATGGGATGCGCGGGCGGATGATATCCGCCCCTACACGCGCACCGGAAAATTTGAGCAAAATCGTTTTAAAAAGTTTCGCTTTGCCGACTATACCGCTGAAGCGAATGTAGGGGCGGATATCATCCGCCCGCGAAGCTCCAACCCAAACTCAAGAGGCTGTCCAAGAAAGCAAACAACTTTCTAGACAGTCTTTTCACACGGCTTCGAGTCCGTCCTGAATAAAAACCAAAGAGGTAGACACAAAACTGCATCTACCTCTTTGGTGCCGGTGGTCGGACTCTTCGCTCAAGCCTCTTGCTGCTCGCGCTCCGCGCATCGCAGCTACGGGTTTTCGCTGCCCCGCCGCGAAAAACGATCCACCGGATCGTTTTTTATATCGCGGCTTCGAGTCCGTCCTGAATAAAAACCAAAGAGGTAGACACAAAACTGCATCTACCTCTTTGGTGCCGGTGGTCGGACTCGAACCGACACGGTATCGCTACCAACGGATTTTGAGTCCGTCACGTCTGCCAATTCCATCACACCGGCTCAGAGAGATATTCTAGCATAGGAAGAGTCCCTTTGCAAGCGCGAGCATGTCAATTTTTTTACGCTAGTGTTCGTTTTGAGCCACATCAATCACCCAAAGGCAGCCTTGCGCGCGGCAATTGAATCCCGCCGCGCAAAATGATATACTCATCAAGACAAACAAACCCCATCTTTCGCAAAAGTATCAAGGAGAAACCAATATGAAGAAGTTTATTTCTGAATTTAAAGCATTCATTGCCAAAGGCAGCGTGCTCGATCTCGCCGTCGGCGTCATCATCGGTGCCGCATTTAAAGGCATCGTCGATTCGCTGGTCAACGACATCATTTCGCCTATCATCGGCCTCGTTGCGGATACGAACTTCACAGAGCTCGTCTGGCAGATCGGCGGAGTTTCGATCAAGTACGGTTCGTTCATCACGGCGATCATTAACTTCCTGCTCATGGCGATCGTGCTCTTCCTGATCATCAAAGCGATCAGCAGCGCGCGCGACCTTGGCAGCAAGTTCAAAAAAGGCGAAACGCCCGCGCCCGCTGCGCCCACCGAGAAGATTTGCCCGTATTGCAAGAGCCCGATCGCAATCGACGCGACCCGCTGCCCGCACTGCACTTCGGAGGTTCAATAACTTGGAAACGAACGAAACGCGTACCCCGGAATCCAACCCGAACAACGAGTTACAGGAAAACAAAGCGGAGCAACTGCCGCCGGAAGAGCTGGACGATCTGCAAAAGAAAGTCCGCGACATTCCGGAACAAAAATGGGATCTTTATCAATATATTGGCGGTGCGGTAACCGGCCTCGTCTGCGGCTTTCTGCTGACAACGGTGAGCAGCTATCCTTCCATCGGGATGTATGGCACCATCGCCGCGGCACTGCTGGCACTGTTTGGACCGCGCATGATCGAAAAGCGGGTCAAGCGCACTGTGCAGAAAGGCCGTATCGCGATGATGATTGCGCTCGGCGTATGGCTACTTGCCAACCTATTGATCATGTTAATCAGCGGCGTTCCGATTATTTCAAAAACCAAGTAATCGTTTGGAGGAGAGCATGCAAGAACAAGATCTCGCGTCGCGCAACGTTTCCGGCGGCGATACTAGCGTCGCGCCGCACTCGCTGGTCTCTATCGTATGCCCCTGCTACAACGAAGAGGCGATGCTGCCGCTGTATTACGACGCGATGCAGAAGGTCGTGTTTGCCCGGCTGCCAGCGTACGATTTCGAGCTGATCTTCATCAACGACGGCTCAAAGGATCAGACGCTGCCTATTCTGCGCGAACTGGCAAAGAACGATGCGCGGATCAAATACATCTCGTTCTCCCGTAACTTTGGCAAGGAAGCTGCCATGTATGCGGGGCTTAAGCATGCCAAGGGAGACTTTGTCTGCGTGATGGATTGCGACCTGCAGGACCCGCCGGATCTGATTGAGACCATGCTGGATCGTCTCGTGCAGGATACCTGCGACTGCGTCGCAACCCGCAGAGTCACACGAAAGGGCGAGCCAAAGATTCGCAGTGCGTTTGCCCGCGCGTTTTACCGCATCATCAATCGCATCTCGGACACGGAGTTTGTCGACGGCGCGCGGGATTTTCGCATGATGCGCCGCTGCGTCGTGGACGCGGTTCTGGAGCTCGGTGAATACCATCGCTTCTCCAAGGGCATCTTCATGTGGGTTGGATTCGATACGGTCTGGCTCGAATATGAAAATATCGAGCGCGCGGCGGGAGAGACCAAGTGGTCGTTCTGGAAACTGATGAAATACGCAATCGAAGGCATCATTTCCTTTTCGACGGCACCACTCCAGATCGCAACCGCTGCGGGCTGCGTAATCTCCGCATTGGCACTCCTGTATATGGTCATCCGCGTGATCATCGCGATGATCTGGGGCAACCCCGTCGCGGGCTATCCGTCTCTGCTTGCGATCATGCTCACGCTCGGTGGGTTTGTGCTCCTCGCGCTCGGCATCATCGGCGAATACGTTGCGCGCACCTATATGCAGACCAAGCAACGACCGATCTATATTCAAAAAGAAAGCAACATTCAAAAATAACCAAAAACACAAAAACAGGACGGGGGGTTACCTCCGTCCTGTTTTAATAGAATCCGTTAGTTCTCTGCGTGATACCCCAGCCAGTAAACCACCTGGTCTGAAATCACCAGTCCCAGCTTTTGTTGCAGGCGGATCGAGGCGTCGTTTACGATGGCAACCTGACAAAACGGAACGCGACCCTGCGAGAGCAGGT
>JBDKRF010000073.1:0-2269 GCA_039683525.1 Clostridiaceae bacterium | reverse complement strand
CCGCAAATTGTGACGATCCTGTGTATCAGCAACGAATTACGCATGGAACAGTCGTTTACAGACATAATCCCGCGTGCTAAAATAAACTCGATATGAATGTACAGTTACAAAAGATTATTCGCCGCTTTTTTGTGTTGCTGACTCTTGCAACCTTTCTTTCGTTATCGCTTTTTTATTTACCGACTACTGCGCTGGCGGATGACGAAGATCCTCTGGATTCGCTAGACGTTCCGTGCCTGATTGTCGTCGACCAGAACGACCCTTCCGTTATTCTTTATGAAAAGAATGCGGACCAGCGTTGTATACCTGGAAGCACGATGAAAATCATGACCTGCATTCTATCGATTGAGTTATGTGAAGATCTCGATGAAGAAGTAACCGCAACAGCGCAGGCGTCTCTTTTGAAGGACTCCAACTCTCTGATGGGAGTTATAAAGGGTGAAACCCTTACTATACGGCAGCTTCTTTACGGTCTCATGCTGGAATCGGGCAACGATGCAGCGTTGCTTCTTGCGCAGAATCTTGGCGGCAGCACCACCGATTTTGTTCGTCTGATGAATGGAAAAGCCGCTTCACTAGGTATGTCCAACACTCATTTTGTGAATCCCAGCGGCGCATATAAAAGCGACCAATATTCAACCGCCCGTGACATGGCTGTTCTGACTTGCTATGCCATGAAAAACGCTACATTCCGAGAAATCGTTTCCACCGTGCACTATACCATTGAACCGAACAATGTTCGAAAACGCGCTCTGGAGATGTATAATTCAAACAAACTGATTTCCGATCCCAGCGACAGCCGCCTTTTCTATGAGTATGCTACAGGCGTAAAAACCGGGTCTACCGCGCAGGGAGGAAAATGCCTTGTTGCTTCTGCAGGCAAGGATGGCGCCGGTGTGGTTGCGGTTCTTCTTGGCGTTCTGGACGGCGGAAGCAAGGTGGTTCGCATGACAAAGGTATATGAGGACGCCAAAACGATTATGGACCTTGCGCTGACGCAGCAATTCGTTACTGTTACTCCTGCAGATCTCGGGTTGAATCAGGAAATCATCCTGCCAATCGCCGGGGATATGACGGAAACTATATCGCTTAGCCCCGTATTCTTATCGGATTCTATTCGAATTGCGCGTTCGCAGGCGGATCAGGTGAAAGCAAATCCTGATTTGGTCACAGTTACAACCACTGAAAAGAAAGTATCGTTGCCGGTAGCCGAAGGTGACGAATGTGCGCAGGCAGTCTATCGGCTGAACGGACGAGATCTTTTTACGGCAAAATTAATCGCGACGCAGACGAAACAGGCGAGTGTTTCCAGTATTGATATCTCCACGATCCCTGCGACTCCCTCGCAAGAAGGAAATCATTCCGGTGCAAAAACGAAAACGGTGCTGCCCGTGTGGTTGTTACCTATTCTCATCAGCGTTATCGTGGTTATATCCGCTTTCGCTGCTTTCCTCCTGTTGCGACGTTCTCTTTTGAAAAAAGCCGACGCAAACATCCCCAAAGGCATCGATAAAGTTGATCCGGCTGTAACGGAAACGACAGTAAATTCTGACGACGATAAGGAAAAATCGAAAAAGGCTGACTCCCCTGCGATCAATATACCCAAAGATACCGACAATGCTAATCAAGAATCTAAACTGGACTCGCCTCAGGGCGAAACGGGTAAATCATGATAAAAAAAGGCTCCAATATCCTTCGTATTCTCGTCTTCGCTTTAGCATTTGTACTGATAGCCGCTATCATTCTGCTGGTACTAGATGCTATTTTGCCTGGGTTCGTGGAAATTCTTGAACAAGGCGATCAAATTCAGATTGAAGAATATATTCGCTCATTTGGCAGTATCGGCGGCGCACTGCTCGGATTTCTTTTGCAGTTTATTCAGATATTGAGTGTATTATTCCCTGGCGGCCCGATTCAAATCGCTATCGGTGTTGTTTTTGGAACGTGGCATGGCTTTTTCATCTGCCTTCTGGGATATGTATCTTCGAATGTTTTTGTGTTTTGGAGCGCGCGCAAGCTGGGCAATCGACTGGATCAGGTTTTTTCCGGCAGCAGCACAAAAAAGCTTGATTTCATTGCAAATGCAAAGCATCCGGGCTTTGTCGTTGCATTATCGTGCTTAATGCCTTTCCTGCCGAACGGTCTAGTCCCCTATATCGCCGCGCGAACAAAGATTTCGATGTTTCGTTTTTTAATGGCCGTCTTTTTCGGTTGTATGCCAACACTGTTTTTACTCTGCGCCATCGGCAACACGCTTCTTCTCGGCAAT
>JBDKRF010000072.1:0-24915 GCA_039683525.1 Clostridiaceae bacterium | reverse complement strand
CTGCAGGCGGGCGCGGACATCATTACGATTCACGCGGAAGCAGAAAAGCACCTGCACCGCGCGCTGCAGCAGATTCACGAGGCAGGCCGCAAGGCGGGCGTCGTCCTCAACCCCGGTTCCCCCGCTTATCTGGTGCGGGAAGTGCTGCCATATTGCGATCTCGTGCTGGTCATGTCTGTCAACCCCGGCTACGGCGGGCAGAAGTTTATCCCGGAATCGTTAACAAAGATCGCCGAACTGCGCCAGATGATCGATGAGCGCGGACTCGCCACCGAAATCGAGGTGGACGGCGGCATCAACCCGGAGACGGCAAAGCTCTGCATCGACGCGGGCGCAACCGTGCTCGTCGCGGGCAGCGCGGTGTTTCAGTCCAGCAATCCTGCCGAACTGATCCACACCTTGCGTTGCGGGCGATAGAAACCCTAAATCAACAGAAAAACAAAAGAGCCTCACGGCTCTTTTTTTTGCACGCTTGTGCTATATCATCTAGTTTTCGCTTTTTAACAACGTGGTTAGCAGCGTCGCGTAAAGCGGCTCGGATTCTTTTTCCCAGTTGGCACGCATCCGCTGCGCCATATCCCGCGTTGCAACGCGCAGCGTCAGCTCCATGACAGCGGCGCTTTCCTCCAGCGCGCGTAAATGTACGAGGTAGCCGCCGGAAGGCAGCTCCTCCATGTCGGACACGATCTGCGTTTCAAGCAGCATCTCTTCCCTGTGCTCGCGTGCGTATCGATCCAACCGCTCGCGTAGAGAAACAGGCAGGCTCTCCACAAACTGATCCAACACATCCGACCCATGAACAGAGAGGCGATAAATCTGTCCAAAAGACTTGGGCAGCGCCGCGATAAACGCATCCTCTTCCAGCTCATGCATGCACGCTTGGAAGTCAAAGAAGCTCATCGTATTGTTTTCCACCATCACGCGATGCAGTTGCTCACGGGTGATGTCCACCTTGGATGTGCGCAGATAGTAGAGTATGGTGAGTTTGTCTTTTGTAACGCCCTGCGCAAAAATCGGCATGACGCGGCCCTCCTGTCTTCTTCTGCTTCCTCAGCGGGTTGAGTCGCTCAGATATTCGGCGATGATCAGCGCCGCATCCTCCACATAGCAGCCGCACGGGCGGCGCTCGTAGTATTCCTTCGTCCGTGCCTCCGGTTCACCGCCGGGCGTCACCTCGGCATCGATCAAAAGCTCTCTGCAAATGATGGAATGATTCTTCTCGCGAAAGCGATCCGCCAGCGTGCGCACACGCGCATACAGCACGCTCTTTTCCTCCTTCGCCTTAGGGTCGCTATACCCTTCCAGCAAACCTTGAATCATAAACATCGCGCTCACAGCGCCGCAAACCTCGCGCATGCGCCCCATCCCGCCGCCAAAAGTGGAAGCAAGTCTCGCCGCCTGTTCGCTCGAAAGCCCGGTTTCCTCGCAGTACGCGAGCAACACGGCCTGCGCGCAGTTGTAGCCCTGCTCAAAATACTCTTTTGCAAGTTGCTTCTTCTCGTACGGATTCATCTGCTTCTTCCTTCGTTTTCACTATATTTACAGGATCATACCATATTTCACCGTTCTCTGTCCAACGCGGCAAACTGATTTTAAACGGTTTCTGCATAAAAAACACCGCAGGTAAAACCGATCTCCGGCTCGCCTGCGGTGCTTGATTCAATTACGATTCATCAGAGAATCTGGAACGAGAGCACCATCTGTTCAACGAAAGGATACAGCGTGTCAAATGCTTCAGCGGTTGCAGTGAAGGTAATCACATACAGATCTTCACCATCTACAATCAAGAAGTCCATCGTGTAGAGGCTGTAGTTATCACGCGTCCAGCTATATGCATAGCTTGCGATGTCTCGACCGTTTACATTGTCAACCGACTGATCGACCAGGGCATAGTTTTCATGCATCTCCGCCACGGTTTCATCGATCCAGGACTGCAACGCGCTATCAATCGTATATCCTGCTGCGCTCCCCTTGACCGATAGGACAACGACAGCGTTTACTTCGTCCTGACCTTCGATGACATAGTCATTGGGATAGAACCAGGCGAGTTTATTTTCTTTAAACTCCGACATCTCCCAGCTCTTGGGGTATTTGACCGAAAAACCACCCTCTGTCTGCTTATAGATGGCCAGTTCCACGGCAGGCGTTGTGTTGTTGGCAACAATATTGCTCGCGGCAAAGTCAACCGACGCCGCGGGCACCGTAGCATCGTCAATATAGAGCTCAACGCGATATTGCCCTTCCGGTGCGATGCTTGTCAGCTCAAAGGTTCCGAAGATGTAAACATCTGTTGACCCTTGCGGATCAAACTCAACCTTGTCAATGATGCTCCCCTGGGAGTCATACCAGACATAGTAGATCTTTGTGTCGGCCATCGCATTGCGTAAAATGGACGAAACATACCATGTTCCTGTCGACGCAACGCTTGTGATGCTATCCAGCGGCATTCCGCTTGCGTCCATGCCGCTCGTCATATGCGCATCTTCCAGATACGCCCCGTCGGTGGCAGTGGTTTTATTCTCGGCGGCAACAACGACGAATTTCACGGTTGCATCCGGCTCTTTGCGATCATCGACAAAGTACTGTACCTGATAATCACCCTCGGGAAGTGCTTGTGTCGGTTCCAGATTTGAGTAGATATAGCGGCTCGCGATCGTTCCGCTATCCAATACGATGGAATCGATGGGTTGATTGCCGGTCACATAGGTCCATTCGATTCGAATCTGCGTGTTGTCCGGCGCGTTCATGAGTTTTGCCGAGGTATATAGTACCGCTGCATCCGCCGGAAAAGAAACGACTTCTTCGCCGGGCTTTCCTTCTGCGTCAACGCTGTTGGTCATGATCGCGTCTTCGATTTTTGCCGTGCTAGCGCTGAAGCTGCATCCTACCGTAAATACGGCAAGAATAGCGGCAACCGCAATCAATAATACACGTTTTTTCATTTTTAGACGGCTCCTTTCAATTCAATTAAAAAACAGGCCTATGTTTTCTCCCATGCAACACAATCCAATCAGTGGCGGTGCATTCGCCCTTACAGGTTGGCCTGAAGATCTCCTGTAAGAGTATTGTATACGGTTAGTTCAATTAGTTCTGTGACATTATCATACCACAATGTTGACTAAATGATAAATAATATTTAATTGTTGATTTTCTGTTTCTCTCAATCTTTGATGAGCAACAGCTCACGTTCGCCGCGCTTATTATGGTTCCACTGCAGTACGGATTTGTCTTTCAGCAGTGTTCTGATATCTTCATCCGTGTAATAGTGAAACAGCAGTCCGTCACGGCTGCCGCTTTGATACACAAAAGTTCCGTCCGACAAAACTTCGTGCGCTTCGTCAATATCGTCCTGTTCCAGCGGATCGAACGAGACATAGACGAGGCCCTTCTCCTTTGTGATGCGAAACAGTTCTGAAATCGCTTGTTGAATGCTGTTTGTGTCCAGATGATCCAGCACCGCATGCGCGACAACCGCGTCAAATTCACCGTCGGCAAAATCGATTGCGCAGATATCGCAGACGCGATATTGCTCGAACGCCAGCTGATTTCGATGAAGCAATTCCGTTGTGATACTAACGGCGGATTGAGAGACGTCAAAGCCGCTGACCTGGTATCCGTTTGCTGAAAGCATCGCGCTATACGCGCCAAACCCGCATGCCGCGTCGCACACATACGAAAAGCCGTGGCTCTTGAACGCATTCAAAAACCACGGCTTCGCGCGCATATGTCCCAGCAGATACGATTGATATGCTTCCATCGTATCGGACTGCCATTCACGCTCCCAATATTCCTGGTTATCTCTAAAACCAAGCCCACCTTTATGTTTTCGCTCTCCAGAGCATCTGCCCATCTTCGAAGAAATATTCCGCTTGATCCGTATCGGAAAGCCACGCAAGATAAGAACGTACCGTACTGCCGACGAGTACATACTGTTCCATATTCATCGTCAGTCCAAACGCCGTAAACAGCTGCTGCAATACGGATTCAAACGTCGCAGGCGCGGCACAAATCGAACGAATCTTCTGCGCGATTTCGTACACTTTGTCGATATTCAGCTGAGCCAGCGGAGCGATATGCTCCGTCGCCTCGGCATGCGCGGGGATGAACACCTTTGCTTCCAGCGTCTTGACCATCTCCAGCGTTTGGAGATAAGCCGCCACATCGTAAACAAACGTGATCTGATATTTTTCAAGCGTCTCCTGACTCGAAAGGCAGTCCGCAAGATAGACCGCGCCATCCGCGCTACGATACCCGACCATATCAAAGAAATGCCCCGGCAGCGGCAACACACTGATCCCCTCCGGCAATGCTTCAGGCGTGAGTAAATCCGCTTCGCTTTCCTGCGCCATCAGGAATTTGTGCCGCAGGGCTTTGGGCGGATACGCGCCGTAGAGAAACGACGGCTCAAGAACAGGGTGCATCGTGAAATCTCGCTCAATGCCCGGCGCAAAGATATCGCAGCCGGTCTGCGTTTGAAGGTATTTATTTCCGCCAATATGGTCGGCATTGGAGTGCGTGTTGAAGATGGCGCGCAGCCGCCAGCCGTTGGCTTCGAGAATCTGGCGCACCTTGCGCCCGGCTTCTTTGTCGTTTCCGCTGTCGATGAGGCAGACGTCGTTCCCCTCCAGCCGGATCAACCCGATCTTTGCGGGGCTTTGGATATAGTAACTGGTATCTGTGACCTGGTGCAATTCGTACATGGGTTTTTCTCCAACATCAATTTTTCGCTTTATAAAATAACTGCTTTTTTATGATTCAGTAGATAGGCACAGCTCGCCTTGGATCGAGATCACGGCGCTTCCGCCGATCCAAATATTTCCGTCCTCATCAATTCTGCTCAAGATCACGGAAGGTTTCCCCATCGCTTCACCCTGCACAAACGTGTTGACTGCATCCGGCAGGATTCGCCCTTGCGTGTTCAGGTCATGCGTCAATGACGCATTGGAGGTTCCCGTTGCGGGCTCTTCGTCGATGCCAAACAGCGGCGCAAAGTTTCTGCAATAGGCGGTCGGTTCCCCGTCTTCCGGGCAGAAAAACATATGAACACCGACGAGACCACAATCTCTCGAAAGCCGAATGACCTCTTCGCGGTCCTGTTTCGCGTGATCCAGCGCAAATTTGCTGCCGACCGGAAGAAGGATATCCGCGAGTCCCACTTTGACGATAACCGGCTGCATTCCCGGAACACAATCGGATGCGCGCAGCCCGTAAGCCGCATAAACCCGCGCTGCTTCTTCGCTTGTCAGCGACCGGATCAGCTCGCCTTGCGGCATCTCCAGCCAGATTTTGTCCGAATCTACTGTAACTCGTAAGTCGCCTGATTGCGTCTGCGCTCTATATTCGCCGCAAACGATTTCCCCCTGCTCCCGAAGGACGGTGAACGTGGAGACCGTCGCATGACCACAAAGCGCAACCTCGCCCTCCGGCGTGAAGTAGCGCAACTGGAATTTGTTTGAATCTGTGCGTTTGACAAACGCGGTCTCGGAGTGTTTCAGCTCCGCCGCGATCTTCTGCATCAAACGATCGTCGGGAAACGGCTGATCCTCCCGCAGCAAAGCAACGCCGGCCTGGTTGCCGCCGAAGAGTTGATCTGTAAATGCGTCTACGATGAATAAGCGCAAGGCTTTCTCCTCATCTTGCTTTTTCCTGTGATTATACCAGATTGTTGCATAATGAATGCATGTTTAGCAGATAAAATGTGCTGCCCTTTTAAACCGATCAAGCTGATTCGTTTACTGTATCAAGATATCGGCACAGCACCTGAACCGATTTTTCGGCGGCAGCGCGCGCATACTTTGCAAAGGATTCGTTCCCGCTTTCATGCGGGGTATCACTCATCGAGCGAATTGCTACGAAGGGAATATCATTTACATAACAAACGTGGGCAACGCCTGCCGTCTCCATATCAACGCAATGTGGATTGTGCTTTTCTATAATTGCGTCACGTCCGTCCTGATCGATAAACGCTTCTCCGGTTACGATTTTTCCTGTTAAAACGGTTTTGTCATCTGAATTCGCTAAAATGATCTGATTCACTAAATCTTGATCAGCAATGAAATAAGGATGTTCCATCCACGGATGAAATCTCACCAGTATTTCATTTGCAACATCGTGATAAGCTAATTCTTTTGAAACAACGGTGTCAAGAATATTTAAGCTTGTATCAATCGCTCCGGCAACGCCAATCATCATAATCTGATCGACCTCAAATGTGCTGATCATGATCTGAGCCGCTATCGCTGCATTGACTTTGCATACGCCGCAGAAAACGGCGATGACAGGAATATCGCCATACGTTCCCTCTTGGAAATGCAGCTTCGCTTTGGTGGTCGTTTGCGAGATTGTCATCTTTTGCAGAAAAGGTGCCAACTCAAAATCAGTTGCGGCGATAATGCCAATCTTCTTATGATCCATGACTATTCCCTCTCGAAAATACTTGCATTTTTATTATGTTAAATGAATTATATAGTAATGAAAACGTTCATACAAGTAGATGATTCTATCGAATAGAAATACACAGATGGGACTTCTTTGCCCGCGATGAGACAAGTCCTGCGGCGAACTTCGCTCGCAAAGCCTGCCGCTCAAAACGCCGACACAGCGGCATTTTGCCCGCCACGTTTCGTGGAGGTCGCGGCTTTAAGTCCATTCTGAAATCCAGACCAACAAAAAACGGCCACCCTGTTGGGTGGTCGTTTTTTCTTGGTGCGGCAGATGGGACTTGAACCCATACGCTTGCGCACACGCCCCTCAAACGTGCCTGTCTGCCAATTCCAGCACTGCCGCGCACCATGTAAGTATAGCCGTCGGAGGGGTTGTTGTCAATCCGTTTTGATCAAATTTTTAAGCTCATTTTTCACATTTATCTCCAGCTGTAAAATAGTGAAAATTCGAGCAATTCCCTGAATACGCCGTGACTTGATGTGCAAAGACACAGATTCTTCCAAAAAACAAAACATAGCGTCCTTTTTTTGCCGTCGTAATCGCGCTATAATAAAGAGAATCGGATCGAATCTATTGTTTCCCATCGATTCAACACGAACCGAATCACCGAAGGAGGATTACTCCCATGCGAAATCTCACCATGCTGACCGACCTGTATCAGCTCACGATGATGTATGGCTACTTCAAGGAAGGCATGCAGCAAAATGAAGGCATATTCGATCTTTTCTTCCGTCCGAAAGAGGACGTTGTTTACGCCGTTATGGCGGGCACAGAGAGCGTTGTGGAATACATCAACAACATCCACTTCGCCGAGGAGGATATCGCCTACCTGCGCTCTCTCAAGCTGTTTGACGAAGAATTCCTCACCTACCTCAAGACATTCCGCTTTACCGGCGATCTATATGCGATGGTCGAGGGCACCGTCGTCTTTCCCTACGAGCCACTCGTTCGCGTCCGCGCGCCGATTATGGAAGCGCAGCTCATCGAAACCGCGATTCTCACGTTTGTCAATCATCAGACGCTGATTGCCACCAAGGCGAGCCAGATCTGTTATTCCGCGCAGGGAGATTCCGTACTGGAATTCGGCCTTCGCCGCGCACAGGGTGCGGACGCCGCGATCTATGGTGCGAGAGCTGCGATCATCGGCGGCTGCAACGCGACGAGCAATGTGCTCACGGGGCAGATGTTTGGCATCAACGTTTCTGGTACCCACGCGCACAGCTGGGTGCAGAGCTTTCCGGATGAAGTCTCCGCTTTCCGCGCCTATGCACGCACGTTCCCCGATACCTGCCTGTTGTTAGTCGATACCTTCGATACGCTCAGAAGCGGCGTACCGAACGCGATCACGGTCTTCAAGGAACTTCGCGCGAGCGGGCATGAGCCGGTCGGTATCCGCCTCGACAGCGGCGACCTTGCGTACCTGAGCAAAAAAGCACGTGCAATGATGGACGAGGCGGGTTTCCCCAATGCGATCATCGCGGCGAGTAGCGACCTCGACGAGTATGTCATCCGCGACCTCAAGACGCAGGGCGCGCGCATCACCGTCTGGGGCGTCGGCACGCGGCTCATCACGAGCGAAAACAATCCCGCACTCGGTGGAGTCTATAAGATGAGCGGCGAGGTCGTAAGCGGCGAACTCATACCGAAGATCAAAATTTCGGATAATCCCGCCAAGGTCACAAACCCCGGCTATAAGAAGGTCTTCCGCCTCTACGATAAGGACGGGATGGCGATTGCAGACCTCATCTCGCTGCATGAGGAAACCATCGACAACACGAAACCGCTGCGCATCTTCGACCCAATTCAAACGTATAAGCGCATGACGCTGACCAACTTCACCGCGCGCGAATTGCTCCAGCCGATCTTCGTCGCCGGAAAACAAGTTTACAACTGCCCGGATATCCACGAAATCGCGGCTTATGCCAAGCGTGAGATGGCCTCCATGTGGGATGAATACAAGCGTATCTTGATGCCGCACACATATAAGGTCGACCTCTCGGATCAACTGTATGATCTCAAGCAAAAGCTTCTGCGTGATGCGGTTGGAGACCACACATGAGTCGCAAGCTCCTCATCGCATTACTCGCGCTTGCGCTTCTTTTCGCGCTCTTTGGCTGCGAGGATGCAACGCCGGTTCTCGCGGGCACGCCTACCCCTGCCGCAACGCCGACGCCGCTGCCCGATCCGTTTTCGGCCGAGATCACAGCCGAGCCGCTGCCAACGGACGCGCTGGGTAGTACGATCGGCGGAGAGGATCACTACTGGCAATATCTCTCGTTCGGCGCGCTGCGCATCTATGAATATGACGATGGCACGTTTCTGGACGGCATTTGTGTCAATGCCTATCCCCTGCCGCTCGATGGCGTAGTCAACATCGTCTACACGACCGCGGATGGCAAGATCTGCGGCATCGGAACGATTCACAATACGCTTGGAACAACATTGCTGGAGACGGGCTCCAACGCGATCTACGCGGAGATCAACACCGATATCGATGTCACGCAGATGGACTTCGCCCTCGTCATCAAGACCCCGTACGCACCCGTTGCGGCAAGCGCATCGCCTGCGCCGTAACTCGACTGTTTCATAAACATAATCACATAATTTGAGTACGCAAAAGCCCCGCCGGATGGCGGGGCTTTGAGTTTGTCGTTCTGTTGGTGGTTTTGATTACTTGACAAGGCCGGTTGCGGCGTTGAACTCGTCGATGAGTGCGTCGATCTGGGTTGCTTCTGCATGCATATCGGTCCAGTAGTTCTCGTCATACCACTGGGCGTTGATCTCGTCGACCGTCTTGCCCTGCTGCTCGACCCAGGTGTAGTACTTGAGGTTGTGGATGCGCTTGCGTCCTTCGTAGGTGAGCTCTTCCATGACGTCCGTACGAATGCCATGCAGGTGCTCTGCAAAGTCGGCTGCTGCCTTCACTTCGCTGTATGCGCCGTCCGCCTCCACGAGCTCTTCGATGCGGCTGCCGTACATCACGCCGGAATCGGTTGCTACGGTTGCAAGCACGTCGTGCTCGGTCAGCTCGTAGTACTTCGCCATCTTGATGCAGCAGAGCATGTTCGCGATGCCGGAGATGCCCAGCAGCGGGAGCTTCTCAATGAAGTCCGCCGGAACGCCGACTTCTTCGACAAGGTATTTCTGACCCGCCGGATCGTTGAAGAGTCGCAGCAGCTTCTGGCTGTCTTCGTCGTCGATGTCGATGACCATGTCCGTGTTCTTCACGTTGTGAATCCACGGGACATGCTTATCACCGATGCCTTCGATGCGGTGTCCGCCGAAGCCGTTGTTCAAGAGCGTCGGGCACTGGAGTGCTTCGCCGACTGCCAGCTTGCTGTTCGGGTAGACTTCCTTCAGGTAATCGCCCGCGGACATGGTGCCCGCGCTGCCGCTCGTGAAGGCCGCACCCGCGAAGCGGTCGCCTTCGCGCTTGATGGACTCAAACGCATCCGCGATTGCTTTGCCGGTCACCTGATAATGCCAGACGCAGTTGCCCATCTCTTCAAACTGGTTGAAGATCATGACGTCTTTACGCGTGTTCTTGAGTTCCCAGGTCTTGTCAAAGATCTCTTTGACGTTGCTCTCGCAGCCGGGCGTCGCGATGATTTCGCCCGCAACGGTCTTGAGCCACTCAAAGCGTTCTTTGCTCATCTCGGCGGGGAGAATCGCGATCGACTGACAGGCCAGAAGCGCGGAGTTATACGCGCCGCCACGGCAATCGTTGCCGGTGCTCGGCCAAACGGCCTTGTGGTAGGTGGGGTCAAACTGACCCGTCACGAGGCGCGGCACGAGGCAGCCGAACGATGCGCCGACCTTATGGCAGCCTGTCGGGAACCATTTGCCGGTGAGGATGATGATGCGCGCCTTAACGCCCGAGAGCTCGGACGGAACTTCGATGAAGTTCACGCCGCCGAATTTGCCGCCTTTTTCCTTCGGCTCGTTGCGCCAGCTGATGCGGAACAGGTTCAGCGGGTTGATGTCCCAGAGGCCGACGTTGGTCAGCTTTTCTTTGATGCTGTCCGGAATCAGGTCCGGATTACGCATCTGAGAAATCTTCGGGATGATGATGCCCTTCTCGCGCGCTCTGTCGATGCTGTGCTGAAGGCCTTCTTTGTTTTTCGTCAGGTCGATCATGTATTTCACTCCTAAAAAAATATTAGATAGAAATGCCCTATTTCTCTACCAGCATACAACATGAAACCCGGTTTGTAAACCCAAAACGGGTAAAAATATGAAATATATTTATGCTTTCTAATTTTTTGTTTGGTTGTGATAGTGTTTTCGAACTATTTCGCTTTCAAGCATATGAAAGCGTTATGCTACACCATATTTTTCGTTATACGCAAGCAGTAAATCCACCGCTTCCCCATAGCTTTTAATTCCGCTTTGTTGGGAATTATGCTTGAGGTATGCGTCGTTTCTGAGATCCGCGCTCTGCCGCACCTCACCGGAGAACGAGTCCCAGTAATCGTTATAAGCTGAAAAGTCGCGCCAGATCGCGTCTCCGTACGTCTCCGTTACGGCAAGATATCGCGCGCTGTCCGCGTCATAGAGCGCGTTGCCCGCAACGATCAACGCATAGGCAAGCCCGCTGTAGCGAATGTTTGGATCATCCGAATTCGCACAGGCAAGGTAGCCGGTCAGCTCCGCCTCGTTCTCACTCGCAAGCCCGGTTTGGTGCGCCATCTCGTGCGCGGCAGCCTGATACAGCAGCAACGGCGGCTGGTCCGCGTTGACGTTTGGCTCAGCGGTAAGGCCGATGTAGATGCCGGAGATACCTTGCCAAGAGAGCCCCGTCGACCAGAAAATTTGTTTGGCTCGTGTCGGGTCGGCCTGAAACACAGGGTGCTTCTCCGAAAGAGTGGCGTACGCATTCGTCAGTTTGGAGAACAACACACCTTTGCTCTCCTCCGGCGAGAACACACCACGGCTATCCTCGTGCAGCGTTTCGCGCAGCGTCTTTGCTTCCTGCGCCGTCTTTTTTACATACGTCTCCAGCTCATCGACCGATCGCGTGGTGATGTTGAGTCCCATCCGCGTCGCGAGCGGTTCGCGAAAGTAGTTGAATCCCCACGTAGCGTAGAAGAGATTCAGCACGATACCGCCCGCAAGAAGAATCGAAGCAATTGTTCCAAGCAGTCGGCGAAACTTGATTTTTCGCAGAATCAACTGAATCAGTCTCGTGAGCAGTAGAACGGAAATGCCAATCACCAGGAAATAGAGCAGAAACTCGGCAATCGAGAACGGAACCAGGCTCGAGATCGCCGAGATGCCGCGACGTATCGCCTGATAGATCGATTCGCTGTAATACTGTTCCATGAGCGCGCTCTTCCCCGCTAGCAGGCGCGGCCAGCTGAGCCCCAGAAGGATCAACGCCGCAGCAACAGCGCTCTTGATGAAAAGCGCAACAAATCCGGGTTTGTTTTGTTTGCCTTGTTCCAATTTTGCCATGGTGCGATTATATCACCGGATTGTGACACAATCTATACCAAAGCCGTGCCCCGCAACCTGTTTTTATAGCGAAATCTAACCGCGCATGTTACAATATGCCGTGAGGTTATGACAAATGGAAATCGGGCTGTCAACGGCAAGTTATTTTCAAAAAATGCAGATTGAGGATGCAATTCTCGACATCGGCGCGCATGGCGTTTCGGTCTGCGAAGTGTTCCTCAATACGTTTTCGGAGTACGAGCCCGCGTTCATCGAGCTCCTTGCCGAGCGACTCAGCCGTGCAAACACCCCTGTGTTCAGCGTGCATCCCATGAGCATGCAGTTTGAGCCGCAGCTCTTCTCGATCCATCCGCGCCAGCAGGAGGATGCGCTCCATCTCTACGAGCGAGTACTCGATGCGGGAAAACGCTTGGGTGCGCACACCTATGTTATGCACGGCCCCGCGCGGCTCTTCGGCGGCGTGAAAAACATCGAGCTTGCGCGCATCGCGCCAATCTTTGTGGATCTTGCCGAACGCGCGCAGCGTTATGGCATTCAGCTGACCCTCGAAAACGTCAGTTGGTGCGTGTTCAACGAGCCGGAGTTCGGCATGCGCCTGCAGGCAATGACCGACGGCGCGATCAAGCATACGCTGGATGTCAAGCAGGCGGTGCGCAGCGGCTATGACCCGATGGACTACATCCGCGCGGTGGGCGAGCACATTGTCAACGTTCATCTTTGCGATGCAACACCGTTGTCCTCCGGCGGAGTTCGTTACGATATGCCCGGCTTTGGCGAGTATGACTTTGTCGCCATGCTGAATCTGCTGCACGAAAAAGGCTATCGCGGGCCGGCATTCATCGAGGTCTACAGCGATATGTATTCACAGATTCCGACGCTCTATGAGAGCCTCAATCGCGTGGAGCAGATCGTTTCCCGCTCTGTTTACGGTAATCTGTAAGATTTTCGCAATCGCAGACTGTTCGCTGTACTAAAAATATGATAAGATACGATACAAATTTAATCCAAAAAGCCAAAAAGCAAACTACGCATCATACTGACTGAACCTACGGGAGGAAACAATCATGAACGAACGGTATTTTGACGAAGTCTGGCGGCAGTCCATGCGCGTCAAGCTGGATTTTAACAACATGATGTCCGATAAGCTAGGCAACCGCGGCATCTATAAACGCGAGCTGGAAGGCATGCAGAGTCAGATGGACGCTGCCGTCATCAGCACACGCGCCAAGCGCCCGATCATGCGCTGGCGTGAGTTGCCGTATAATCAGGATGAGATCGTGAAGTCCATTCTGGCGGACGCGGCGGACATCCGTGAAAAGTTTGACGACTTTGTCGTGCTCGGCATCGGCGGCAGCGCGCTAGGCCCCATCGCCGTACAGCAGGCGCTCAACCATCTGCACTACAACGACCTGCCGCGCGACAAGCGCAACGGCCCGCGCCTCTTTGTGGAGGACAACATCGATCCGGAGCGTATGTCTGCGCTGCTCGACGTTGTCGACGTGGAGAAGACCTGCTTTAACGTCATCAGCAAATCCGGCGGCACCTCTGAGACCATGAGCCAGCTGCTCATCATCTCCTCTCTGCTGCACGAAAAACTCGGCGCGGATATCAGCACGCACCTGATCGCCACCACGGACGAGACAAAGGGCAACCTGATCAAGATCGCAAAAGCCGAGAACCTGAAAACATACTTTATCCCCGAAGGCGTCGGCGGCAGATTCTCCGAGCTCTGCCCCGTCGGCCTGCTCGCGGCAGCGGTCTGCGGCATCGACATCCGCGAATTGCTCGCAGGCGCTGCGTTCATGGACGCGATCTGCGACAGCCAGCGCGACGTTTGGAAAAACCCGGCCTACATGCTCGCCGCCTTGCAGGTTGCCAGCATGAAGCGTGGCTGCAACATCAGCGTCATGATGCCGTATGCGGATTCTCTTCGCTATATGGCGGACTGGTATGCTCAGCTCTGGGCGGAATCCCTCGGCAAAAAGACCGATTGGGACGGCGCCGTCGTCAACGCGGGTCAGACACCGGTCAAGAGCCTGGGCGTAACCGACCAGCACTCGCAGGTGCAGCTCTATACGGAAGGCCCGTTTGACAAGGTGCTTACCTTCCTCGCGGTGGACAAATACCGCTGTGAAACCATGATCAGCGACGGCTATTTCGACGTGCCGGACGTCTCCTTCCTCTGCGGACACACGCAAAACGAGCTGATCGCAGCCGAGCTCAAGGCGACGGAATACGCGGTCAGCAAGAGCGGGCACCTCAACCACACGATCGTGCTGCCGGAAGTCAACGCCTTTACCGTAGGTCAGTTGCTGTTCCTCTTTGAGATGGCGACCGCGTTTGCGGGCGAGCTACTAAACATCAACGCGTTTGATCAGCCCGGCGTCGAGGAAGGCAAGAAGGCGACCTATGCGCTGCTCGGCAAGCAGGGCTATGACGAAAAGCGCGCGGAGCTTGCCGCCATCCCCGAAAAGAACGAAAAATTCATCATCTAAGCATATGCTCACGATTCGGCCGCTCACCGTGGCGGACAAACAGCAGGCAAGGGAAATTTGGGAGTTGCGTTTTCACGACTCCCTTTCCTTTATTGACTGGTATTTTTCCGAGCGGTTCTCGCCGGACACCTCGTTTTGCGCGGAGGAAGACGGTCGCATCATCAGCATTGCGCACGGCTCCGTCATGCAACTTCGTGTGCGTGGAATCGTCTTCCCCGCGATGATGATCTCGGGAGTCGCGACACTGCCCGGCTACGAAGGTCAGGGACTGATGAAGCGTGTGCTGCTCGCGTTGTTTGAGGAGTGCAAGCAGCGCAATATTCCACTCGCGTTCCACAAACCCTCGCATTTTTCAATCTATCGTGCCGTGGGCGAGTTCCCTTGCTACGACGCACTGTTTCACACGCGGGAAGTCGAGCCTCGTTCACCCGTCATCTGGGACGCGCTGCCAAGTGCGGAAGCGCTCCTTAGCGTTTACGAGCGGGCGACCGCACGGTATAGCGGCCTCGTGATTCGTTCTCTTTCCGATATGGAAAATCGTGTGCGCGACTTGACCTGCGACGGAACGCGATATTTGCAGCACCAAACGGGCGGCATCATCGACGGATATCTCTTCGCCTCTGAGGAGGATGATGGCTCGCTTTACTGCGAAGAAGCGCTCGCCACATCGAATATAGCCTATAGCGAGATGATCGCGCGGCTTCCAAAGGGAAGCGTCGTCAAGCTCCCGCCGGATGTGTCCATTTCAGGCAATCTGCAACCGTGGGGCGTACTAATTCCCGTGGATGTCCCCCGCCTGCTGTGCGCGCTTTGCGGAAGCCCCGCCGCTTTCCGCCTTCAGGTGATCGACGGCATGATGCCGTGGAACAACGGCGTGTTTGACGGCGCGGGCAATCGCACAAGCGAACCAGCGACGCACACACTTTCGGTCGGGCGTCTCATGCAGTTTCTCAGCGGATATCTGCCATATCAGGATTTGTTTTCGCAGGAAGTCTGTTATTGCGCGGACGAATATTGATCGCTCCGTTTCCATCGCTTTTCCCGCAAGCGTGTGCTAAAATTAAGTAGATAATCTAACTCGCAAGGAGACCCTACATGTACGATATCGTATCTCTCGGCGAACTCTTGATCGACTTTACGGAGAGCGGCGTTTCCCCTGCCGGTCAGCGCCTCTTTGAACAAAACGCGGGCGGCGCGGTGACCAATCTCTTGTGCGCGGCGTCCCAGTGCGGCTCCAAAACCGGTTTTATCGGCAAGGTCGGGCGCGATATGCACGGCGCGTTTCTCAAGCAGGCGATGGTCAACGCGGGCGTGGATATGCACGCGCTCATCGAAGCGGAAGACGTGTTTACGACGCTGGCATTTGTCGCGCTCAAGCCCAGCGGTGAACGAGAGTTTTCCTTTGCCCGTAAACCCGGCGCGGATACCCAGCTTCGCTCGGACGAGTTCGATCGCGAGATGCTCCAACACACGCGCGTCTTTCACACAGGCTCTCTTTCGCTCACGCAGGAACCCGCGAGAAGCGCAACCTATGAGGCCATCGACATCGCGAAAGCCGCAGGTGCCGTGATCTCCTACGACCCGAACTATCGCGCGTCGCTCTGGACAGGTCGGGACGAGGCGATCCGCTTCATGCGTTCGCTCATCGTCACGGCGGATATCATGAAGGTGTCCGACGAGGAACTGCCTCTGCTCACAGGTGAAACCGATCCCGAAAAAGCCGCAGATGTGCTCCTCGATCAGGGCGTCAAAATCGTCGCCATCACGCTGGGTTCCGAAGGCGCGTACGTTCGCGTTGGCAAAGAGCATGCGCTTGTACCCGGATTTCGCGCCAAAGCGGTGGATACCACCGGCGCGGGAGACTCTTTCTTCGGCGGATTCCTCTATCGCTTCCTCTCCTCCAGTAAATCGCTGCGCGAGGTCACGATCAGCGACGCCACGGATTACGCCAGATTCGGCAACGCAACCGCCTCTCTCTGCGTCGAGCGGCGCGGCGGAATCCCCGCCATGCCGAAGCTTGCGGAAGTGCTGGAACGCCTCAAGCAGTAATTCGACCAAGCATAGAATTGATCTGATCTTCCCGCCTCACGGCGGGATTTTTGTTTTCTTGAACCTTACAAAATGAGAAACGAGAGTTTTGTCATTTGAACATGGCGAATCATCTTCCCCGGCCCTTGCTTGCCTTGACAAAGAAGCCATATTCCTGCGATAATATGCGGTGACTGACGAATAAGGAGCATATTATAACATGGCAGCGCAAACGGAAAAACCTTCCTGGTATACGATGGATTCAATCGTAACGCTCTGCAAAGGGCGCGGCTTTGTCTACCCCGGCAGCGAGATCTATGGCGGCCTCGCCAACAGTTGGGACTACGGCCCGCTCGGCGTGGAATTTAAGAATAACATCAAGCGCGCCTGGTGGAGAAAATTTGTGCAGGAGTCGCCCTACAACGTCGGCATGGACGCTGCGATTCTGATGAACCCGGAAACCTGGGTTGCGAGCGGCCACGTGGGCGGTTTTTCCGATCCGCTGATGGACTGCAAGAGCTGCCGCGCGCGTTTTCGCGCCGACAAGCTCATTGAAGACTACATCGCCGCGGAGAAGCTGACGGAAGTACATCCCGACGGCTGGTCAAACGCACAGATGGAAGCGTACATCAAGGAAAAAGGCATCGTCTGCCCCGAGTGCGGCAAGACGGACTTCACGGGCATCCTCAAGTTTAACCTGATGTTCAAAACCTTTCAGGGCGTGACGGAGGATTCCGCATCGGAACTCTACCTTCGTCCCGAGACCGCGCAGGGCATCTTCGTTAACTTTAAAAACGTATTGCGCACCACGCGCAAAAAACTGCCGTTCGGCATCGCGCAGGTCGGTAAATCCTTCCGCAACGAGATCACGCCCGGCAACTTCATTTTCCGTATCCGCGAGTTTGAGCAGAAGGAGCTGGAATTCTTCTGCGCGCCCGGCACCGACCTCGACTGGTATCATTTCTGGAAAGATTACTGCCACAAGTTCCTGCTTGCCCTCGGCATGAAGGATGAGAGCATCCGCCTGCGTGAGCATGAGAAAGAGGAGCTTTCGCATTACAGCAAGGGAACCACGGACATCGAATTCATGTTCCCATTCGGTTGGGGCGAGCTCTGGGGTATCGCCGATCGCACGGACTTCGACCTCAAGAGCCACGCCGACCACAGCGGCGAGAACTTTGAATACCTTGATCCGTACACCAACGAGAAGTTCATTCCGTATTGCGTGGAGCCGTCCCTCGGCGCGGATCGCGTCGCGCTCGCGTTCCTCTGCAATGCATATGAAGAGCAGGAGTTGGAAGGCGGAGATGTCCGCAGCGTGCTGCACCTCCACCCCGCGCTCGCGCCGTTTAAGTGCGCGGTGCTGCCGCTGAGTAAGAAGCTCTCCGAGCAGGCGCAGGTGGTCTATGAGAAACTCGCCAAGAAGTTCATGGTGGACTTTGACGAGACGGGTTCTATCGGCAAGCGCTACCGCAGAGAAGACGAAATCGGCACCCCGTACTGCATCACCGTGGACTTCGACACCGAAGCCGACGGCTGCGTCACCGTGCGCGACCGCGACACCATGGAGCAGGTTCGCCTACCGATCGACGAGCTGACAAGCTACATCGAATCCCGGCTGGACTTCTAAGAGACGAAACACAAGCCCCCGCGTCCTGCGCGGGGGCAATTGTTTGTTTAACGCATCCTAATACATTTCAAAATTCTACGACAGGAAACGATATGGCAGAGATAACCGGTGTCGTCAACTCCATCATCTACCGCAACAGCGACAACGGCTGGACGGTGCTGGAGCTTTGCCCCGATGAAGGGGAAAAGCTCACCGTCGTCGGCGCGCTGCCGCTGGCGAACGTTGGCGAACGGCTGGAATTGACTGGCGAGTATTCCTCACACCCGAAATACGGCAGTCAATTTAAGGCGACCGCCTATCATACCACAGCGCCCGCGACGCTCTCCGCCATCGAAACCTATCTCGGCAGCGGACTCATCAAAGGCGTAGGCCCCGCAACCGCGCGCGCCATCGTCTCCACGTTTGGCATGGAGACGCTCGCCGTGCTGGATGAAGACCCGCTTCGGCTTTCGGAGATTCCCGGCATCGGCGCAAAGCGGCGGGATATGATCCTCGCAAGCTACATCGAAAACCGCATGATGCGGGATATTCTGCTCGCTCTTGAGCCATACGGTGTATCGGTCAATCAGGCTTACAAGCTCTACAAAATCTACGGTGAGCTCTGCCTTGCGCGGATTGAGGAAGACCCGTATCAGATCATCAAGGATGTGGACGGCATCGGCTTTGTCACCGCGGACAAAATTGCGCAAAACGTTGCCGGATTTTCGTTTGATTCCGAATCCCGTCTGCGCGCGGGGCTTCTCTTTGCGCTCTCAACCGCGGCAAACGAATACGGACACACCTATCTGCCCAAGAAATCGCTGCACAACTACTCTGTCAAGCTTCTTGGCGCACCCGAAGAGCGATTGATCGATTCCCTTGATCTGTTGGTTGCGCACGGCGAGGCGATGCAGCAGTTTGTCGGCGAATCGGAAGCGGTGTTTCTTCCCTACTTTGACCGGATCGAATCCTATATCGCGGAGAAGCTGCTCAAGCTCTCGCAAAAGCCGGTCGAGAACCCGTTCTTTGACTTCGCGGCAATCCAGTCCGCGCAAAAACTTGAGCTCTCCGGTCAGCAGAAGAGCGCGGTGCTCTCGGCACTCAACGAAGGCGCGCTCGTGATTACCGGCGGCCCCGGCACGGGCAAAACCACCATCATCCGCTTCATCACCGCCATCATGGAGGAGATCGGGCTGGAGGTTGCCCTGACCGCACCCACCGGGAGAGCTGCCAAGCGCATGAGCGACGCCACGGGTCACGAGGCAAAGACCATCCACCGCCTGCTGGAGTATGTTCCCGGCGAAGGATTTCTACGCAATTCGGACGATCCGCTCTTCGTCGACATGGTCATCGTGGATGAGATGAGCATGGTCGATGCGATGCTTATGAACGCGCTCTTAAAAGCAATCACCATTGGAACACGCCTGATCCTCGTAGGCGACGCGGATCAGTTGCCATCGGTCGGTGCGGGCGACGTGCTAAGGGATATCATCAGCAGCGAGACCATTCGCGTGGTGCGCCTGGACGAAATCTTTCGTCAGGCGCAGTCGAGCATGATCATCACCAACGCACACCGCATCAACGAAGGCAATGCGCCGCTGCTGGATGTTCCTGAGAGCGACTTTTTGTTTGAGGATGTCGCTTCGCAAGATCGCATCCTCGATCGGATCCTCTATGTCTGCACCCATCCGGGCGAAGTGCTCGAAACACGTGAGCCATTACTGGATGTGCAGGTGCTAGCCCCGATGAAGAAAGGCACTTTGGGCGTTTACAACATCAACGCCAAGCTGCAAGCCGCATTAAATCCGCCCGAGCCGCATAAACGCGAGCACATCAGTGGAGACGCGATCTTCCGCGAAGGCGACCGCGTGATGCAGATGAAGAATAATTATAAAATCGAGTGGCGTAAGAAGACGGCAAACGGCGGCGTGGAGGACGGCACAGGCGCGTTTAACGGCGACCTCGGCACGATCTACCAGATTCACGAGCTGGATCGTTCGCTGAGCGTGATCTTTGACGACGAACGCCTTGCGGTGTTTGACTATACACATATCGATGAGTTGGAGCTTGCCTACTGTATCTCGATTCACAAGAGTCAAGGCAGCGAGTTTCCGATCGTGATTTTGCCGATGTTCGGCGCGGCGTCGCCTATGATGACGCGAAACCTCCTGTATACCGCTGTCACCCGTGCAAAGCGGCAGGTGGTCTGCATCGGGCGCCGTGACGCGCTCATGAGCATGGTCAACAACAATCGCACCGATCGACGGTATACCGCGCTGTGCAGCCGTCTCAGCGAACTCAAGGGGCTCGGCGTATGAGTACGCCCGGCATCGGTTCAAAACTCATCGACGCGCTCTATCCGCCGGATGTCGCCTGTGCGCTCTGCGGAAAAGAAACGTTTCTCGGCAAAGACCTGCTTTGCGACGCATGCCGAGCCTCGCTGACCCCCGCCCCCACGCTGACTTGCCCCGCGCAGATGGACGGCATCATTGCGGCTTATCGCTACAGCGGTGCAGCACGAAACGGCATCCGCGCGCTGAAGTATCAAAACCAGGTGCGCCTCGCCTCTTTCTTTGCAAGCGCAATTCCGCTTCCACAAACTTGGCAAATCGACTGCGTGGTTCCCGTTCCGCTGCATCCGTTCAAGCAATGGCTTCGATCCTACAATCAAAGCGATTTGCTTGCAAAAGAGCTCTGCAAGCGTCATTCGTTGCAACAGAGAAACGATCTTTTGCGGCGCACGCGCTTTACCAAGTCGCAGACGAAGCTCAACGAGTTTGAGCGCGCGAAAAATGTTTCGCAAGCGTTTCTCGCCTCACCCGAAGCGCGCGGAAAAAGAATACTCCTCATCGACGACGTGACCACGACGCACAGCACATTGCTCGCCTGCGCGTTGGCGCTCAGAGCTGCCGGAGCGGCTCGCGTCTACGCCGCCAGTGCAACGGCAGCCACACACGGCGATCATCAGGAATAAACACACACAAAACAAAACCGCCCGATCGCGATGACCGGGCGGTTTTTGATTTACTGAGTGTGTCAGATGAGTTGGTTCTTCCCTGCCTGTCTGCCGGAAAAGAAGATGATGACGATCAGGACACCCACGCAGACAAACGCCGTGTTCCAGTTCCCCGTCCAGTCAAAGAGCCAGCCGCCAAGCAGCGGACCAAGCGCGCCAAAGCCGTAACCAAGCGACTGCACCATACCAGAGAGGCTCGTTGCGCGCTCAGCAGAGCACGTCCGTAAGCCGATGAGCAGCATGCAGAGGTTGAAGCAGGAGCCCGTCGAAAAGCCGTACAGCATCACGCAAACGGTTAGCAGCGCGGTCGTCTTCGCGAACACCAGCCCGCAAAGAGATGCGATATACAGCACCGCGACAATCGAAATCAGCCCGCGCTGATCCTTAAGCCGCGTCGCAATGGCGGGAATCAGAAATGCGGCGGGAATCGTCGTCAGCTGAAACGCAAACGCAAGGTACCCTGCCGTCTCCGGCGTGAGGCCTTTGAAGAGCGCAATGCTCGGCAGCCACGCTGCAAAGAAATAAAACAGAAACGATTGCGCGCCCATCAGCACGGTCAGCCACCAGGCGAGCTTTGTGCGCCAGACGCACTTCTCCTGCTGTGGGGCAGTTGTCTCGGTTGCGTTCTGCTGCGTGATGGAGAGCTTGCGCTGCGGCAACCAAGCGAGAATTCCGATCGTTGCAAGGGCGATCCAGATCGCCAGAGAATTGCGCCAGTCCATGTTGGGAAGTTTGCTTATGGGATAGCTCACCGCCGCGGAGACAGCGGCAAATGACGTCATCGAGATCGTAAACGCGCCAGTAGCTAAGCCGAGTCTCTCTGGAAAGCGCGCCTTGATGATGCCCGGAACGAGAACGTTCCCGATCGCGATGCCCGCGCCGAGAAGAAACGTTCCGCTGAACAACCCGAAATTCCCGCCATACGAGCGCAGCGCGACGCCCAGCAGAATCGCGATGACGGCATAAAGCAGCGTCTTCCCCGCGCCTAGCCGGTCGCTGATGCGCCGCACAAACGGAGAGAGCAAGGCAAACATGATCAGCGGAATCGTGGTGAGCAGCCCGAACACGCCGCTGGAAAACAGCAGTTCCTGCTTCATCGTGGACACGAGCGGTCCTACCGCAGTGATCGGCGCGCGCAGATTGACCGCGACAAAGATGAGTCCGAAGAACAAGAGAAGTTGAAACGGCTTTTTTTGTGCTTTTTGATTCGTCAAGTCAGGTGGTTCCTTTCCGAGGTTCTTTCGCGCGAATTATGCTTGTTCCTCCAGCTCGTCCGGCAGAAATGCTGTATTGTGCAGCCCGTGGTAATGGCTTCCCTTGTGCACCGTGAGTTTTAACACGCAGTAGTCCGGGTCGGTCACGCCTTTCGGATAATACTTCTCGAACCCTTCGCGCCAGAGAAATGCTTTCATCTCCGCATCGGTGCAGACCTCGATATCGCCGACAAACAGTACACCCTGGTAATGATCCGGATCGCAGTAATAGAGCGATGCTTTCGGGTTCAGTAACAGCGCCGGAATCTTGCCGGAAGAGGTATTCGTCGAAAGATACTGCGTTTTTATCTTGTCATGTTCCAAAATCAACATCGCGCGCGTGTTGGGGAATCCTTGCTTATCCACATACGACAAATAGGCGGCGCTGCTGTTTCTCCTAAGATTCCAAATCGCGTCAGATACTTCCTGCGTCATGATCGATGCTCCTTTCAAACCGTAGCGTATACTTATGTGTATTACTTTTTTGCTTTGAAATCTTGAATAAATTTGCTTTGAATATGGTTTTTGAATGCTGTTTCTTGTTATGAAAGAACGCACCCTCATTCTATTTGAACGAGAGTGCGTTTTTTCTGGCGGAGGGCCAGGGATTCGAACCCTGGGTCCCTTTCGGGACACGGCATTTCGAGTGCCGCACGATCGACCACTCTGACAACCCTCCACGAATGCTCGCGCAAGGGATATTATACTGAACTGTCGGCAAGATTGCAACGGTTTGTTTCAAAATCGGTGCCAAAAACCAAACAAACAAAGCGCCCTTGCGGGCGCCTTGCATTAGATGCGAATATTGGTCGTTTACGCTTTGCCGTCGCAGCCGAGCACGGTCGTGATCTTGTGGGAGACCATGTTCTTGATCGCCGTACGCGCCGGAGCTAGATACTGGCGCGGGTCGAAGTGGCTGGGGTTGTCGTTGAAGTACTTGCGGATCGTCGCCGTCATGGCAAGACGCAGGTCGCTATCGATGTTGATCTTGCAGACCGCCATACGCGCGGCTTCGCGCAGCATATCTTCCGGGATGCCGATTGCGTCCGGCATGTTGCCGCCGTTTTCGTTGATCATCTTCACGAACTCCGGAATAACGCTGGAGGCACCGTGGAGCACGATCGGGAAACCGGGCAGACGCTTTTCGACTTCCGTCAAAATGTCAAATCTCAGCTGCGGCTTCATGCCGGGCTTGAATTTGAACGCGCCGTGGCTGGTGCCGATTGCGATGGCCAGCGAGTCCACGCCGGTGCGATTGACAAAGTCCTGCACCTGATCGGGATCGGTATAGCTGCCTTCGCCGGCTGCGACCTTCACGTCGTCCTCAACGCCTTCGAGGCGGCCGAGTTCGCCTTCGACCACGACGCCGTGATCATGCGCATACTCAACGACCTGACGGGTGAGCTTGACGTTCTCTTCGTAACCATGGAGCGACCCATCGATCATAACCGAGGAGAAACCGCCGTCGATGCAGCTCTTGCAGAGCTCAAACGAGTCGCCGTGATCGAGATGAACGCAGATGGGCAGATCCGTTTCAATGCAGGCCGCCTCAATGAGTTTCATGAGGTAGGTGTGATTGGCGTATTTGCGCGCGCCGGAGCTGACCTGCAGGATCAGCGGAGCTTTGAGCTCCTTGGCGGCTTCGGTGATGCCCTGAATGATCTCCATGTTGTTGACGTTGAACGCGCCGATGGCATATCCTCCGGCATACGCATCCGCAAACATCTTTTTGCTGGTTACGATAGGCATTTGAACTATCTCCTTTTCTTGATCGGTTGGATCAATTGTCTTGTTCTTTCGATACGTATTCTATCACATGACGCCTAAATTGCAACGAAAAATTGCCTACTCGGGCTGTAAGTTCTTACAAAACGCAGTTTTTGTGTTTTTTGTCCCGTTTATGTCGCATTTGAATCACTGCATGCGAATTGTCTTTCCCCCTCCGATGCGCTATACTATGCTGTGAGAAGCAACGAATGAAGCCCGTAACAACCACGCGGGTTCAATTTGGAGGAAGTATACGATGGATTCGACCAAACAGCGCTTTTTGTCTCTCGTCATCCCCGTGTTCAACGAGCAGGAAGTGCTCAAGGATTCCTTTGACCGCATGGACGCCGCAATGCAGAAGACCGGTTATGCCTACGAGATTATCTACGTCAACGACGGCAGTCGCGATCATACGCTCGATCAGCTCCGCGCCCTCGCCAAAGAGCACAAGCAGGTCAAAGTTCTTTCGTTTTCCAGAAACTTCGGTCATCAGCTCGCCGTTACCTGCGGCATGGACGCGGCAAAAGGCGATGCGCTCATCATCATCGACGTCGATTTGCAGGACCCGCCGGAATTGATCCCCGAGATGGTGCGTATGTGGGAAGCGGGCGCGGACATCGTCTACGGCAAGCGCCTCAAACGCAAAGGTGAAACGCTATTTAAGAAACTGACAGCGGCTATGTATTACCGCCTTCTGTCCTGGATGAGCGCCTACCCCATCCCGCTCGACACGGGAGATTTTCGTCTCATCGGGCGCAATGTTGCGGATGTGTTCCTCCAGATGCGCGAGCACAACCGTTTTCTGCGCGGCATGTCCGCCTGGATGGGCTACAACGCCGTGCCCATTGA
>JBDKRF010000071.1:0-7800 GCA_039683525.1 Clostridiaceae bacterium | reverse complement strand
TCGCATCTACGATCAGGGAAAGTGGCTGGAACTGCTTTCGCAAAAGCTCATGACGCTGGTGCTGCTACAGCGAACGCTCGACTTAAAAGAAGAGCGCGTTTGCGCACTGATCGAAGCGGTTCGCGAGACGAGTGAAGACGCGCTGCGTAAGCAGGGGATTTCGCTCGTGACGGACTGCGACGCGGGCACGCTGCGGATGGATTTTGATTTGATGCGCTCCGCGCTCGTCAATCTTGTGATGAACGCGGGATCGGCAAGCGACACCGATCAGGTCGTGGAGCTGCGCGCGCACGCGCGGATGATCGAGGTGATCGACCACGGCAAAGGCATTGCGGAGGAGGAGATCAGCCGCATCACGGAGCCGTTTTATCGGGTTGATCGCTCGCGGAGCAAAAAACACGGCGGCGCGGGGCTTGGGCTTGCGCTAGTAAAACAAATCGTAACAGCGCATGGGGCGCGGCTCGTGATCGAAAGCGTGGTATCGCAAGGAACAACGGTGCGCATGGAGTTTTTGCCGGATAGCGGGGAATGATAACAATTTGATAACGGTTTGGCAACGACTTGCTCGCGCGGAAATGACAAAATACCCTTATCCAAAGAAAGGGGTACTGGTAAAATGAAGAAATCGCTCTCTCTTTTTTTGATCGTCGTATTGACGCTTTCACTTGTCGGCTGCCATGCGGCGGAAGGTCTGCACGAGGTTCCGACGGATGTTGAGCGTATTGTTGTGCTGACACAGGCGGAAGAAAATAATCCCGTTAAGCCTGTGGCGCTGACACCGACACCCGCTCCGGAAGTCACGAAAGAGCACTACACCTTTTCGACAACCGCAGTAGAAGGAAGGCTCAGCGTCAACGTGGATGCGGACGTGCGCTATCGCGCGTCGCTGAAGATGCCGATTGCGCGGGTGTCCGCAATGTATTTTACGCAGGAGATGGCGAGTACGTTTTTCAACTATTTCTTCGCGGGAGAGCAGCCGACCGTGGTTGTGGATCACGGCGCGGCAAAGGTGACCAAGCAGTTTCTGCGCGACTTGATTGCGCAATATGAGCAGGAGATTGCTGACGGTACGATTCTGCAACAGCAACAGTTGACAGCGGAAGAAGCAAGGGAAGAGATCAAGAATCTGGAAGCGCAGATTCCCGATGCGCCGGAGACAGCCGCGCCGGATGTGATCTCGGATGGAACCCTGCAATCCGGTGTGTTTATGAACAACGACGATCCGGAGCAACTGCTAGAGTTGAATGTTGAAACCAAGGACAAATGGATGGATCTCTATACGCCCGCCGATCCGCTGGGGCATGCGGAAGGTCACTTTTTTTACGACATCAAAGGCGCGGAATTTGGATTCAAAGAAACGAAGGTAACCGCGCTTGCGTCCAACACCTCCATCGCCGGAATGAATATGACATGGGACGAGGCACTCTCGCTCTGCAGGGCGTTTCTTGCGGTTGGCGGTGTGAACGATATGGTGGTCGGCGAGGCGTTCCAGCTTGAAGAAAGCGGAAGACTCGCGTATCGCTTCAACTTTGTAAGATCGGTAAACGGTGTTCCCCTTGCGGTGAACCATGAAAGCACCTCGTATAAAGGCGTCAAAACGCCGTGGGACTACGAAACCCTCACCATTACGATTGACGATCAGGGAATCAATGATATTGGCTGGAGTTGTCCTGTGACGACAACGGAGATTGTCAATCCGGCGGCAAATGCAATCTCGTTTGCGCAGGCTGCGGAAATATTCGAGACCATGGTGGTGCAAACGTATGAACCCGAAACGAAGCGATACGACGGCTTTGAGTGGGATGTGACCGTCTCGGTGGACGACATTGAGCTGTCTCTGCTTCGAGTACGGGACGTCAGCACAGATGAGCGGACAGGCCTTTACGTACCGGCCTGGGTTTTTTACGGGCAGACAACGCAGAATGGTTCTCCTAATAAAAACTGGAGTCCGCAGATTGTGTTTGCGATCAACGCCATCGATGGAACAGTGATCAACATGGAACTCGGATATTGATTATTTCCACACATCGGTTTTAAAAAGGTTCTTGAATGCAGCGGAATGCTGCAAGCAGAGCCTTTTTTTGTTGCTTAGAACCCGGCAATTGCGTTGAATTAAAAATTCAGAGTGCTATAATGGGGAACTGTTGGCATGAAACGCCATGTAGCCATCGATTCACATGAGAGGAAGTATAACTGTTGAAGATTCTGGTGATCAATCCAGGCTCCACATCCACAAAGCTCAGCCTGTTTGAAGAAGATACGTTACTGTTTGAGGAAAGCGAGTTTCACGACGCACCTGTCTTGCTGCAATATCCAACGGTAAATGACCAGGTTCCCTTTCGCAAACAGGTCGTGTTGGATATTTTAAATCGAAGAGGGTATCCGCCGGAGGAGGTGGATGTCTTCGTTGGCCGCGGCGGCAGCGCATATCCGCAGCGCGCAGGGGTGATGCCGATCGATGCGCGCCTCTACCGCGACACATGGGACGCCGTCGGCGGCAGCGAACACGCGGCGAAGCTGGGCGTGCTGCTGGCTTACGAACTATGCAACGAGTACGGCGGGAAGATGTTCACGGTGAACCCCACCAATACCGATGAACTGTGCGATTATGCCCGTTTGACCGGCATCGCAGGCGTGTATCGCAATGCGCAGTCGCATGTTCTGAACCAAAAAGCAGTCGCGCAATTTCACGCAAATTCAATCGGGAAGCGATATGAAGACTGCTGCTTTGTGGTAGCGCACATCGACGGCGGCATCACCATCAACGCGCATGATCACGGTAGGATGGTTGACGGAAACGTTGGCTCCGGCGGGGATGGCCCATACACTCCGACCCGTATCGGCAGTGTGCCGACGCTGAATCTGCTGGACTATTTGGAGCAGCATTCTCAGGATGAGCTCCGGCTTTTATGCTCCAGAGCCGGTGGCTTTGTCAGCCACTTTGGCACCTCGGACGCAAAGAAGATTCACCGTATGGTGGAGGCGGGGGATCACAAAGCGGTACTGATCTGGAACGCGATGATCTATCAGATCTGCAAAGAAATCGGGGCTATGAGCACCGTGCTTTGCGGAAACGTAGACGGCATCCTGCTGACCGGAGGGCTGGTTCGATTCAGCGACATTGTGGAGGGGATTATAAGCCGCTGCGGCTGGATTGCCCCAATTACAGTATACCCGGGAGAGATGGAGCAGGAGGAGATGGCGGGCGCCGTTTTGCGCGTGCTGCGCGGTGAAGAACAAGCGCATCCCTATACCGGAGAGCCGGTCTGGAAGGGGTTTGATTTTTAAAGCCAATCTCGTCGTTTCTCTGACTCGATGATTTCAGTTTTATTAAACTTATTTATAAAACTTATTTGACGCAATCAAATAACGGGACTTCAAACGAAGTCCTGTTTTTATTTTGGTCTGGGTGAAAGAAACAGAACCTTTCGCGGCCCAGTGCGCACGACCGCAGCGCATGGCTTGCGGTACCCGTGCGCCCGTTCGCGCCTGAAAAACGATCCACAGGATCATTTTTCCCCTGCGCGGCGGCGCTTACCCCTTGAACCCCGATGGGGTACGGCAGAGACCAGAGGATAAATCGTTCCTCAAGCAGAAAGAAAGAATGGACATCAAATGATGTCCATTCTTTCTTTGGTCTGGGTGACAGGATTTGAACCTGCGACCTCTTGACCCCCAGTCAAGCACGCTACCAAACTGCGCTACACCCAGACGGCGTTGATTATGATAGCATTTGGCGGGGTAAATGTCAACACTTGCGAAGCGGCTTTACGAGGAATTCGGATAAAATCGAAACATGAAATGACGCAGATACCAAGATTGGGAAAAGACCAAAATACGCATTTCAAAGACAATCATTTTCACTCGTGCTATAATCAAAAAAGTTATCAGGAACAAAAGGAAAGAGACTAACAGCGCATATGAAATTTCTCAATCTTTCTCCCGCCGAACAGGTTGCCGCGACCATGCGGCGCGTCTATGATCGCGGCCTCACCACCGCGACCGGCGGGAATATCTCCATGCTGGACGACAACGGCGACATCTGGATTACGCCAAAGGGCTACGACAAGGGAAGCCTGACAAAAGAGGACATCGTCTGCGTACATGCAGACGGCACGTACGAGGGCAAGCATGAGCCTTCCAGCGAGATCTTCTTCCACCGCGCGACATACCGCGCAAGGCTGGATTTTCGCGCCGTCGTGCACGCGCATCCGGTGTTTTGCATCGCGTTTTCGTTGACGCGCACATTTCCGCGCATCGACCTGCTGCCGGACACGCTTTTCGCGTGCAAAAACATGCGCCTTTCCAAGTACGCGATGATGGGCAGCCCCGAACTCGGCGAGAATATGTATGCGGAATTCTCCAAAGGCGCGGATGTCGTCTTCCTCGAAAACCACGGCATTTGCGTGGGAGCAGAGAATCTATTAAAAGGGTATCAGCTTTTTGAAACCATCGAATACGCGGCGAAGCTGGATCTGCTCGCCCGAAAGCTGGGTTCCCCGCGCGCGATCACACAGGGACAGCTCGATGATTGGGGTTCGCGCCCCGTTCTCACGCAAACGAGCGCACAAAAGCATGTGACCGACGAGCAGGAACACACGCTCCGCGCAGAGATGTTGCAAAAACTGCGCCGCGGCTGCGAACACGGTCTGCTCAACGGTGCAATCGGCACCTGCAGCGCACGCGTGGATGCATCCTCGTTCCTCATCACGCCGCAAGGAATGGATAACGCGCTGCTCGAAGAAGACGACCTTGTTTTGGTGCAGGAAGGTGCGACTGAGGCGGGGAGGGTTCCTTCGGCAGAGACGATGCTGCATGCCGCGATCTATCGCGCACATGATGAGATCAACGCGATTTTCTCCGCGGCGCCACCGCATGTAGCGGCGTTTGCCGGCTCGGAGCAAAAGCTTGAAACATCCACCGTACCGGAGAGCTATTATATGCTTCGCGCGGTACCGCGGCGTCCGATTGAGGAGTATCTGCATGCGCACGAATCTGCGGCGGCTCAGTTTTCATCAAAAACTCCCGTCGTGCTCTTCGAAAACAGTCGTCTGGTGACTACTGGCACTTCACTGTTTACAGCGTTCGATCGATTGGAGGTTGCGGAGGCAACCGCGGCTTCCATCCTCACCGCCAGAGAGGCAGGGCAGGTCATCTTCCTCAGCGATTCAGAAATTCAAGCGCTGATCACGACATTTCATCTAAAGTAAAATTTATTTTACAATCAATCAAAGAAGGCGGAAAATCACCGCTTTTTTTGATTTTTTTCCTTGGTTTTTCACGGAATCTTCAAAGTGCTATAGACCAACGCAAATAATTGATATAAAATTGTGTTTAGAATTGACGTAAATTTGCGAAATGCAAATCAGTGTAAAGCCAACAGGGTGAAATGTAAAATTCATATCTGGGATTATTCGCATGGATATGCGCCAGATTGGGGGAATAGGGGAGCAATGACAATCACATTTTCGGATTTTCTGTCAAGGTTTGCGTCCAACCCAGCGCTGATGATAACTGTAGCGCTCACGTTGGGCGTTATTCTTGTCAACGGCTGGACGGACGCGCCAAACGCGATCGCGACCTGCATTTCGACGCGCTCCATGAGTCCGCGCGCGGCGATCATGATGGCGGCTGTGTTCAACTTCCTCGGCGTTTTCATCATGACGCTGCTCAACGCTACCGTCGCGCAAACCATCTACAACATGGTGGACTTTGGTTCAAACGCGGGGGATGCGACCATCGCGCTCTGCGCGGGTATGTTTGCCATCGTGTTATGGGCTACCATCGCGTGGTATTTCGGGATTCCGACCAGCGAGAGCCATGCGCTCATCGCCGGCATTTCCGGCGCAGCCGTCGCGATTCAAAACGGATTTGGCGGCATCAACGGCTCTGCGTGGATGAAGGTTATCTATGGCCTCGTGCTGTCCTCGGTGCTCGGCTTTGCGATGGGTTTCGGTACAACGAAGCTCATGGCGTTGTTATTTCGCAAAGCGGAGCGGCGAAAGGCAGATCGGTTCTTTAAGAGAGGCCAGATTGCAGGCAGTGCGGCGATGGCGTTTATGCACGGCGCACAGGATGGACAGAAATTTATCGGCGTTTTCCTGCTGGGCGTATTTCTCGCCGGCGGACAAACGGATGTCAACACGTTTACGATTCCGATCTGGCTGATGATCCTCTGCTCGCTGGTTATGTCGCTGGGCACCTCTGTTGGCGGCCTTCGCATCATTAAGGCGGTCGGCATGGACATGGTCAAGCTCGAAAAGTATCAGGGATTTTCCGCCGATATCGCAGCGGCAGGATGCCTGTTGCTCTCATCGCTGACCGGTATCCCCGTCAGCACCACGCATACAAAGACAACCGCCATCATGGGCGCGGGCGCAAGCAAGCGCATGAGTTCCGTCAATATGGGCGTCGTCAAAGAGATGGTCTACGCTTGGGTGTTGACATTCCCCTGTTGCGGACTGGTTGGATTCTTAATGGTCAAATTGTTTCTGGCAATCTTTTAATGCCGACAACAACGAAGATAAATCAAGATTACATCGACAGATAGAAGGAGCATTCTATGAAAAAGCAGCGTTCGAATGAATATTTTGAAGGTTTTGTTTCCGGCATGGAGAGCGCCTGTAAGGCGGCAGAATATCTCGAAATCCTCGTGGAGCACTTTGACCCGGAAAAGTTGGCCGATCAGATTGACGAGATTCATGCCATCGAACACGCGGCGGATATCAACAAGCATACGCTCATGCAAAAGCTTGCCAAGGAATTCATCACTCCGATCGAGCGGGAAGATATCATTCTCCTGCTGCAGCAGATCGACAACGTGACGGACTTCATCGAAGACGTTGTGCGAAAGATGTTTATGTACAACACCCAGTCTGTGCGTCAGGAAGCGCTGGAGTTTGCCGCGATCATCAAGCAGTGCTGCTACGAGTCACGCGACGCGCTCAAAGAGTTGCCGGGGTTCCAGAAGAACAGCGAGCGCCTGGAGCAGGCAATTGTCAAGGTCAACGACTTTGAGGAGCAGGGCGACCGCCTCTATTGTGCGGGCATGCGCCGTCTCTATTGCGAAAACGCGCAAGCTCTGGAACGCATCACGTGGACAAAGCTTTTCGACGTGATGGAAGCCTGCTGCGATGCCTGCGAAGACGTCATGGAGAGCGTAGAACTCGTCGTGATGAAGAACAGCTGATCTGCATAGATCAATCAAAAGCCCGTGCGGTTAAACCGCACGGGCTTTTTTGTTCTATGTTCTCGTTAATTCTTGGCGAGGGAGAGCAGCATCTCCACCGTGCGCTCTAGATACATGCCGCGCGAGGCTTTCACGAGGATCACGTCTCCATTGCGAATGAGTTTCGGCAGTGCGGCGAGGAGATCGTCCTGCGTTTCAAAATAGTCGGCGCAGTCCGACACAAGCGCTTTTACGCCTTCATACATCCTCTGGCTTTCCTTGCCGACGCAGAGTACGCGCTCGATGCCGAGCGAGGCCGCATAACGCCCGATATCCTCGTGCATCTGCGGCGCGGCTTCCCCAAGCTCCCGCATATCGCCCAAAATCGCGACGCGTCTGCCGGTGCACTTGGCGAGCACATCCAGCGATGCCTTCGTCGAGGTGGGGTTTGCGTTGTAGGTATCGTCGATCAGGGTAAAGTGATTGAGTTCGTGCACATTCATGCGCCCTTTGAGCGGCGTATAGGTTTCGATGCCGGAGGCAATCTCCGAAAGCGACATGCTAAGGATGAGGCAGACCGAAACCGCGGCAAGCGCGTTATAGATGGAGTGCAGCCCCAGCGCGGGAACATG
>JBDKRF010000070.1:0-2656 GCA_039683525.1 Clostridiaceae bacterium | reverse complement strand
GAGATGGAGAAATGCTTCTCCGACGTGACCGTTGTGAACGTTGACAAGCGCGCAGCCTGGTATATCTGCACACCGCGGTAGACAGGGTCTCATATGTCCCCTTTCTGTATCATGAAACGAAAATCTCAATCGCACAAAGACCACCCTTTCGGGTGGTCTTGGTCTGTTATTACGAGCCGGCGGGCAGCCTGTTCACTTTCTTGGGTTTGAAGAAGAAATGCTTGGCAACCTCGGTCGCAATGATGTAGAGCACCGCAATACCGATCAGCGCCAGTAAAATCAACGGCGGAATCGGCGAAATGCTCAATATGTTCCCGACGGGTAGATACGGCAGGATCAGCGTGAGCGCGGCCACCCCGATCGTCGAGATCAGCAGCGGCGGCGCGGGCTTGCTCTTGAAGAACGGCTTCTGCGTCCGCATGACCAGCAACAGCATCAACTCCGTCAAAATCGAAAGCACAAACCAGCCACTGTGGAAGAGTTCCTCGCCGGACTTGAACCAGAGCAGTAGCACCCCGAACGTCATGTAATCAAACGCTGAGCTGATCAAGCCGAAAATCAGCATGAAGTTTCTGAGGCGCTTGATATCCCAACGGCGTGGCGCGGCGACAGCCTCTGTATCGACGGAATCGCTTGCGATGGTCATCGCCGGAAAATCCGTCAGGAAGTTGATGAGCAGAATCTGTTTCGGAAGCAGCGGCAGAAACGACATAAACAGCGACGCGCCCGCCATGCTGAACATGTTTCCGAAGTTGGCACTCGTCGTGATATAGATGTACTTGAGCGTATTGGTAAAGGCCGCGCGTCCAAGCTCGATGCCGCACTTCAATACGTTTAAGCTCTTTTCCAGAAGAACGAAATCTGCGGCTTCCTTGGCGATGTCCACCGCCGTATTTACGGATATACTAACATCCGCGGCGTGCAGGGCGGGCGCATCGTTGATTCCGTCGCCCATGTAGCCGACAACATGCTTGTTTTTCTTGAGCGCAAGAATGATGCGTTCCTTCTGGCTCGGGTCCATTTCGGCATACAGCCACGCCTTTTCAATCGCTTTTAGCGCGGTGGCATCATCCATCGCCTGCAATTCAGCTCCTGTGAGGATATCATCCACACACAGCCCGACCGCGCACCCGGTGTGTTTGGCAACAAGCGCGTTGTCTCCGGTGATGATGCGAAGCTGCACACCCATACTATTCAGGTCCGCGATGGTCTGGGCGGCATCGGCCTTCGGCGGGTCAAAAAACAGCAGGAACCCCAAAAAGGACAGTTCGCTTTCATCCGCAACGGCATACGCCTTGGGGTCCTTGGCAGCGACGGTCTTTTCCGCAACTCCGAGCACACGGAATCCCTGACCGCTCCAGTCGCTGAAGCGCTGCTGAATCTGCGCCAGCACGGTTGGATCCATTGCACGATCAGCGTTGTCGATGCGCGCGTTTGTGCAAGCGGAAAGCACCTGCTTGAGCGCACCTTTGGTGATCAGCCGGTAAGCGCCGTTTTCCTCAACGACCACACTCATGCGTTTCCGATAGAAATCGTAAGGGACCTCGCCGCGTTTGACGGCACCTTTTACGTCGATGCTTTTATAGGAGATGATCGCCTCGTCCAGCGAGTTGACCAGCCCCGTCTGCAAGCTGGAGTTGAGGTATGCCGCGCGAAACACCTCGTCCGAGGCTTCGCCGTTCAGGCCTGCCGCGCTGTCCAGATGAATGACGCCTTCGGTCAGTGTTCCGGTCTTGTCGGTACACAGGGTATCCATGCTGCCGAAGTTTTCTATGGCTGTCAGGCGGCGCACGATCACACCCGCCGTCGCCATGATGCGGGAACCGCGCGCGAGCGTAATATTGATGATTGCAGGCAAAAGCTGCGGCGTGATCCCGACCGCAAGGGCGACTGAGAACAGCAACGAGTCGATGACTGGTTTGTGAAACAGCACGTTGATGACGAACACAAATACGGTCAGAATCAGCATCATGCCCGTGAGCAGATATCCGAACTTTCGGATCCCCCGCTCAAACTCCGTCTCGGGTTGGCGCGCGGTGATCTGCTCCGAGATGCTGCCAAACTGAGTTCCCGCGCCGGTGAGGGTAAGTAGCACCGTTGCGCTGCCGGTCTGCACGGTGGTGCCCATAAAGACGCAGTTGCTTCTCTTGGCCAGCTCGGTATCGGCGGCAACCGTTCCCGATTGCTTCTCGACCGCCTGCGACTCGCCCGTGAGCGCAGACTGGTTGACGAGGAAATCCTCGTAGTCCATAACGATGCCGTCAGCGGGGACGCTGCTGCCTGCGTAGAGCTTCACGATGTCTCCGGGTACGAGTTTGGTGGAGGGAACCTGCGTCAGGGTTCCGTCTCGCAGAACGCTGCACTGCATCTGAATATGAGAGCGGAGCATGGCAACGGCGTTTCCCGCGCTGTATTCCTGCAAGAAGCTCAACACCGCGCTGCCCAGCACGATCGCGAAGATAATCAACGAATCCAGCCAGTCACCCGTTGCGGCGGAGATTCCGGTCGCAACCAGCATGATGAGGATGATGGGGCTCTTGAACTGACTTAGAAACAAAAGCAATGGCGAGGAGCTTTTGCTCGCATGGATGGTGTTTTCGCCGTAGGTAGAGAGCCTTGCTGCGGCCTCCGCGCCGGATAAGCCGCTAGCCGAAGA
>JBDKRF010000069.1:0-3465 GCA_039683525.1 Clostridiaceae bacterium | reverse complement strand
TCTATAACGGCGCGCGCAAGTACGCGGATGAAATCCTCGTAGACCTGCAGCGCTATCTGGCGGAATATCATCAGCTGATCGAGTCGAACCGCAAGGAGCTCGGTGTGGACGATATCACTGCTCCAGCGCCCGTCGTCGCCGCGCCCGTTCAGGTGCGCCCCGTGATGCCGGAACCGCAGTATGCCGCGCAAGCGCAGTATATGCCGTCTCAGCCGCAACCCGCTCCCGTGGAGCAGCCGCGTTATGCCGAGCCTGCCTACGCTGAGCCCGCCCGCTACGCCGCGGAACCCGCGTACAACGAGCCGCCGCGTCAGCCTCGCCAACAGCGTCCGAGCGCGGATCGCTACGCGGTGGAAGAAGACCCGACCGCAACGCGCCAGTTTGCGCGTCCTGCCGTGAGCCGTCCGGCACCCGCGGAAGAGATCGAAGAAGCACCTCGTCGCAGGGATGCCCGCGTGGAGCAGACACCGCCGCCGAAGAAGAAGGGCTTGTTCTCTCGCCTGCTGGAAGCCGAGGATGACGACGAAGACGAAGACGACGAAGAGGGCTGGGAAGAAGAACCCGCCACCAAGGCAGCCAAAGAGCCGAAGGAGAAGAAGCCCCGTAAGCGCTTGATCGAGTTCATCGAATCGAACGACGAGGAAGAGGAAGAGGATTATTAAGCCACACAGCGAGCCGGAAGCAGTTCTCCGGCTCGTTTTTCTAGGGTTAGTCTTCAAGAACAGTCGAAGGAATCAGGTCGTGATCTTATGAGAAAGAAAATTGGGCTCGCCCTTGGCGCGGGCAGTTCAAAGGGCTTTGCGCACATAGGCGTATTGCAGGCGCTGGAAGAAGCGGGAATTCCGATTGATATGATCTCCGGCAGCAGCATGGGGGCAATCATCGGCGGAATCTACAGCGTAGGAACCGATCTCAACCTGCTTGAGAAGTTCATCAAGTCGATCAAGCTCTATGAGTATCTGGATGTCAAGATGCCCCTCACCGGCGGCCTGCTCAAAGGCGAACGGCTTGAGGAGCTCATTCGCGTGTTTACGCACAACAAGACGTTTGCCGAGACGAAGACTCCCTTCTGCTGCGTTGTTGTGGATGCGGAAGCGGGCAAGCTGGATGTTTTGGAAGAAGGCCCGCTGCACGAGAGCATCCGCGCGAGCATGTCCATGCCTGGCTTCTTTGAACCGGTCAAGCTAAACGGAAAAATCTATATCGACGGCGGCGTGCTGGAGCGCGTGCCCTGCAAGACACTGCGCGATCACGGCATGGATGTGGTGATCGGCGTCGATGTCGGGTATCATGGAGATCGCAAGGACGTCTCCGACTTTGGTGCGTATTCCATGCTGAACCATACAATCTCGCTGATGCAGTGGGAGCTCACCAAATACCGTAGGGAAGAGGCGGATGTTATGCTCGTACCGGAAGTGCTGTTTGTCAGCGGGCGCTTCCAAACCGAACAGGCAAGCTCAACCATTGAGGAAGGCAGGCGTGCGGTCAACGCGGCGCTTCCCGCAATCAGGAAACTCTTAGACGCCTGAGGTAGACAGGGCACACGTGATTCAACAGAAATGTATGATTCATGTTATAAATTGCATAACAAGCAGGCGCGAGCGGTAAGAACCGACGCGCCTGTGTTAATTTGTAACAATATTAAGATTTGTTTGCTTGTTTTGCCGGATCTAGAGGATCACCGCGCCGCTGAGGTCGCGCTTGATCTCCTGCGTGGTCACATAGCTCAAGATATCCGTGCTGAGCAGATCAGTCTCGACGTTTTGGCGAATAAACGGGGGACACGCGTCCAGATCGCTGTTACGAATGATGAGCGGCGCGGTCTTTCGCTGCGCAATCTCGCTGATGAGCGCGCGCGCCTGCCTGCGAAAGCCAAGCACTTTGAGGTAGCTTCCTTCGCGGCTTTGAACGAGCTTTCGCACCTGATCCGCGGTGATGCCTAAGAGGGCGCTCGCTACAATGCGCTTGCAGCGCGCGAGCGTATAGCGTTTGGTCTTGATCTTCTCGTAGAATTCACCCAGCGATCTTACCTCGCGCACACAGCGATAGAGCACGTTTTCAAATCCTTCGCCAACGTCCGGCAGCAAGGAAAGCTCTTGCGCGGACATGCGGCGGATGGCGTACAGCATCACGTCGCTGAGCGCTTCCTGCGGAATGATGAATTGATCGTCGTAGAGCAGAGGGCCACCAACAAAATTCGGCATGGTGGCCAATATTTCCGTTCGGCCTTCGATGATCGCGCGGCGAATGGCGGTTGCGCTGGCAAACTCGCCTGCGATCTCCTCGCTGTGGTAGCCGGTTCCGACGCGCTCAATCGGGAGCGGCTCAATGCCCTGTGCGAATTTTTTGATTGCGCCCAAGTACTCGACGGCGAGGATGTTGTTTGGCTGCGCGATGGCGAGAAGCATATTCTTTGGCACGCCGTATTCACAGAGCGCGTCAAACCTTGCGCGCGGATAACTCTTTCCCATCGAAAGATGCTTTTTGATCGCTTCCTGCAGCGCGGGCGGCTCGGTTGCGATGATGTCGGAGATTTGATAGAGCGTCTTTAGGTCCGGCGCTTCGCAGCCAAAGGCGAGGTCGGTCACCACGCCGGTGGCGTTGAGTGTGCGAATACCGCCCGCGGCAAATCGTTCCGCCGGGGCGATTGCATACACGCTTGGCATCTCCAGCACGAGATCCGCACCGGCACGCAGCGCCCAGGTTGCGCGCGAAAACTTATCCGTACATGCGGCTTCTCCGCGCTGGACAAAGTTGCCGGAGAGCACAACGACGCAATAATCCGCCCCGGAGAGCGCACGCGCGCGCTCCAGATGGTAGATGTGCCCGTTGTGCAGTGGATTGTATTCCGCAATGATTCCCACGACGCGCATGATTGTATTTCCCCGCTGAATTGCTGAATTTTTTCGTATGACAAGTATACCATTTTGGATATGATTGTGGTATACTCTATCGGTTGAGATGAAAATGTAAGAAAAATGATAGAAACGAACAAAAAATGTTCGATTCTACATCTGCATGAATTCAAATAATGGAGGCGCAGATTCAACATGGCTTTGATGGATACGATCAAGGTAAAAGCCAAGATGCACAAGAAGCATATTCTCCTGCCGGAAGGCTCGGAGGAGCGCACCGTACAAGCGGTAGCACTAATCAAAGCAGAAGGTATCGCCGAAGTAACGCTGCTCGGGAACACGGATGAAATTCTGGCAACAGCCGAGAAATTCAACGTATCACTCGACGGCGTTTCTCTTGTCGATCCGGAAAAAGATCCCGATTTCCCGGCTTATGTTGCGGAATATTACGAGATGCGTAAGGATAAGGGCATGACGCCCGAAGGCGCAGAAAAGATGATGAAGGACACCAAGTTCTTCGCCGCGATGATGATTAAAAAAGGCCGCGCGGACGGCAGGGTCGCAGGAGCGATCAGCACCACGGGCGACACGCTCCGTCCGGGGCTCCAGA
>JBDKRF010000068.1:0-20591 GCA_039683525.1 Clostridiaceae bacterium | reverse complement strand
TGACAACCTTACCGTTCGCCAGAAGGAACAGGAATAGAGCGAGAAACAGAACTCGTACACTCGTTGCAATATATTTCATGATAGTAAAACCTCCTATTGATCTCATTTCATTATAGGGATAGAATGAAATATATAGTGTTACCGATGTAACACTATTGGAGGTCGCAATGAAAAACAATCTGGAGCTATTTAAGCAGATTGACCTGGTAAAATCCTTCGACGCGAATCAACTCGAGTCATTATTGCAGGCAAAGGGCAACAAAGTGAATTCGTACGAAAAAAATAACATCGTCCACTTTGTTGGTGATATTTGCGAGAATCTTGAAATTATCCTATCAGGAGAAGTGGTAGTCGAGCGCATAGATGAGTCCGGCAAACTCATGACAATTGCGGAATTCTTTGATGGCGATATCCTCGGCGGCAATTTGCTATTCTCAAAAAGTCCATACTATCCAATGACTGTAACCGCGAAAAAAGCAACAATCATATTAGAGTTAAGCAAAGGGCAGCTATTCGAACTATTTACTAGCAGTCTTGATTTTTTGAAAAGTTATCTTGCGTATATTTCGGATCTTTCAGTCATTCTTGGGGATCGAATCAAGCATTATGTGAACCGAACAATACGCGAATGCATCATTAGTTACTTGAATTATGAAAGCAAAAGGCAGGAATCGAGCACGATAAAATTAGAAATCACGAAAAAAGCACTTGCTGAGAGGATTGGCGTGCAACGAACATCTCTCTCAAGAGAATTAACGAAAATGAGAGATGAAGGCCTGATAGATTTCGATTCTGAAAGTATCAAAGTATTATACACATCAGATGATCCCAAGATGATGACATAAATGCTTCTAGTTGTTATTGAAAATAGCATTCGCCGCGCTACCGAGAGAGCGCGAGTTGGAGACTCTAATCAAACAGTATTTAGAGATCATTCAAGAGATTCTAGAAGTCATATTATTCGAATCCTTATGTAAATTTGCGCTGAATCTTGATTTTGATTTAGGAGAAAAGCATGAACCCCAAGACGTATGAATTTGAAGCAGTAATTCGCAAAGTGGAGGATATAGATGGCGCATATGTAGAAATTCCATTTGACGTGAAATCGGAATTTGGTAAAGGCAGGGTGCCAGTAACGGCCACCTTTGATGGGGAGCATTATAAAGGCAGTCTTGTAAGAATGAAAACTCCCTGTCATATCATTGGAATTAGAAAAGAAATTCGAGCAAAAATCGGTAAGCAGCCTGGGGATGTTGTAAAAGTAACCATTGTTGAAAGAGCGAGGTGAAATCAAAATGTGGAAATGCCCTAAGTGCGGACGAGAGTTTGAAAACGAAAACCAGCAACACTACTGCGGAGAATCTCCTAAAACGGTTGAAGCATATATTGCGGAGTACCCTCTTAGCATCCAAGAGTATCTAAATCAGTTACGAAAAACCTTGCAGGACACACTGCCGAACGCTCAGGAGCGTATCTCATGGCGCATGCCAACTTACTGGGACAAGCATAATATATTTCATTTTGCTGCGTTCAAAAATCATATTGGCATTTATCCCGGGTCTGAGGCTATTGAACACTTTTCAGATCGTCTGGTGGATTACAAAACAAGTAAAGGCGCTATTCAATTACCATATAACAAGCCGCTGCCGCTTGATCTCGTTGCTGAGATAGCGAAATGGTGTTATCTTACGGGGAACCATCATTGATCGGTTTGAGTATTGAGGATTGAAGATACTTATGACAAACGAAAGAAAACTACGATTACTCTACCAATGCCACAATTATATTGTCAGGATGACATGATCAGTTAATTTCTTTTTCAAATAATACACCATTCATATCAAAGATATGGTTGAAGATAGTACAAAAGGAACGGTAACGGAGTAGCAATAAAGAAAAGAGCGTAACAGGATATACAAGAAAAATATCGAGCTACCTAAGAAGGCAATAATAAAATCATACCACACTCCCGAACGCATTTCATTCATCATACGGCAGTTATGCGTATTTTGTGTAACAACGATCGCGTGTGAAACGAGGGATTGAGAGTGTGCTGGAATAGTAGAAAAATTTGGTTTGAGGCGTCGGCAATGGTATAATAATCGGGATAAGTTAACGTTTCGGTTTCAGAGGATCATACTAAAGCATTCGCGTTTTTCGCAAACAATCAGTTGATATCAATCAGCGTTCGCGACTACTTCGGTACGCTCAGAATACGGAATTAAGCAAACAGGAGAATCTGCATGCCCACATTGGAATGGATCGGCAAAGACAAAGTCATCAACCATCATCAGGATGTTCCGTACCGCGTTTTGGAGCGCGTTTATAGTTTTGGCGCCGAGGGACAGACGGAGGGTGACATTGGCAGCGAGAATATGATTATCCACGGGGATAATCTCGTTGCACTGAAAGCGTTGCTTCCGATGTACGAGGGGAGGATCAAATGCATCTATATCGATCCGCCGTACAATACGGGGAACGAACAGTGGGTATATAACGATAACGTCAACGATCCGAAAATGCGGAAATGGCTGGGGGAGGTTGTCGGCCGGGAAGGCGAGGATTTGTCGCGCCATGATAAGTGGCTCTGCATGATGTATCCGCGGCTGCAACTGCTGCAGAAATTGCTTGCAGCGGATGGGGTTATCTTCATCTCGATCGATTCAAACGAGTTGTTCTTTTTGAAGAATATCTGCGATGAGATATTTGGAAGCAGCTGCTTTGTTTCGTGTATTTCCTGGCAAAGGACGTATTCGACGAGAAATGATTCCAAGGGAATCGTAAACGAAGTTGAGAACATACTGGTTTTTAGTAAGCAACCAGGTTGGAACCCTAATAAGCTGCCTCGTACCGAGGCAATGAACTCCAAATATAAGAATCCCGATAATGATGAAACACCATGGAGAACTGACAATGCGTTTGCACCAGGTGCAGCTACGCACCAAGGCATGGTTTATGCAATCCAACATCCATTTACGGGTAAAATGTTGTATCCAAGTAATGGTGCTTGCTGGCGATATCAACAAAGTGACATGCTTGAAATTATGCGCGGCTGGTGCGGTTACGATCTAAGGGACTTGCACGATGAGCATCAACGAGCAGCTGTTTGTGGCGTTCCGGAAGAAGAGGTTCGCCCGGGGGTCATGGGAATTGTACTATCAGAACCACTCGCTGTTTCAAAAGAGAAAGCGACTGTTGTTCTAAATAGAGGTCAATGGCCGCGCTTTTTCTTCACGAAAAATGGAGAAGGCGGAATTGCCCGTAAAACATATCTTGAAAATGTTGGTGGGAAACTTGTCACAAACTTCTGGCCTCATATGGAAGTAGGGCATACAGACGAAGCAAAAAAGGAAATGCTTGCTTTGTTTGATGGCAGAGCAACGTTTGATACTCCCAAACCCACACGGCTCATCGAACGAGTTCTACAAGTTGCAGCAGATGAAGAAGCAATTATCCTCGACTCCTTCGCCGGTTCCGGCACCACCGCTCACGCCGTTCTCAACATGAACAAGCGCGACGGCGGCAGCCGAAAGTTCATCTTGGTCGAGACTGAAGACTATGCGGAATCCATCACCGCCGAGCGTGTCAAGCGCGTTATCCGCGGTTATGGCGAGGGCAGCGGCGCGGTGGAAGGCACCGGCGGCGACTTCTCCTTCTATGAACTGGGAGAAGTTCTGCTCCTTGCGGATGGGAACCTGAACGAATCCGTCGGCGCGGAGAAAATCCGCTCCTATGTGTACTTCATGGAAACAAAGCAAACCCTGCCCGCGCCGAACGGCGAGGACAATCCTTACTATCTCGGAACCAACAATCAAACGGCTTACTACTTCTACTACGAGCCGGAGACGGTTACGACGCTGGACGACGCGTTCCTCGCCACGATCCGCACCCGCGCGGAAGGGTACTTGATCTACGCGGATATTCTCGCTCTGAGCGCGGACGACCTGAGAAAATACAATATCATCTACAAGAAAATCCCCCGCGATATTTCTCGCTTATAAGGAGACGGAATATGGAACTGAAGCGCTTTCAGAAAGACGCCATCGCGGATTTATCGCGGTTTCTCGCACTCCTTTCGGCAAAACAGAATATCCCCAAGGCGTACGAGGCATTCTGGCACGAAAAGAACGTGCCGGTCGGCTTTACCGGTCTGCGCCCTTATCAAACGAATATTCCCGGCGTTCCCGACGTCTGCTTTAAGGTGCCGACCGGCGGGGGCAAAACCTTTCTTGCCTGCAGCGCGATCAAACCAATCTTCGACGCCGTACCGTATACGAAAGCCAAAGCGGTCGTCTGGCTCGTTCCCTCGGACCCGATTCTCGAGCAAACGCTCAAAGCGCTCAGCAACCCGGAACATCCATACCGCCAGCGGATCAACGCGGACTTCGAAAACCGCGTGGAGGTTTACAGCAAGCAACAATTGCTCAGCGGCCAGGATTTCAGCCCGGCGACCGTTCGCGAACGACTTTCTATCTTCGTTTTGAGCTACGACTCGTTTCGCATTAGTAAAAAAGAGGGGCGTAAGGCGTATCAGGAGAACGGCTACCTCGCGTCGTTCGCGCGCTTTGCCGATCCGGCCACGCTGTTGGAAGAAGCGGACGAAACCGCGCTGATTCAAGCCATTCGTTCGCTTGCGCCGGTTGTCGTTGTGGACGAGAGCCATCATGCCACTTCCGATCTCAGCATCGAGATGCTCCGCAACTTCAATCCCAGCTTTGTCCTGGATTTGACCGCTACGCCGAAATCGAGCAGCAACGTGCTTGTCTATGTCGACGCCGCGCAGCTCAAGCGGGAGAATATGGTGAAGCTGCCGGTGATCGTCTACAACCGAAAAACGCATTCGGACGTCTTTCTGGACGCGATTACCATACGCGACAAACTGGAAGCGCAGGCAAAGATTGCACAGGCAAACGGTGGGCGCTATATTCGCCCCATTGTTCTGTTTCAGGCACAGCCGCGCGGAAAGGACGAGAATACGACGTTCCTCAAACTGCGTAGCGAATTGATCGAGATGGGTATCCCGAAGGATTGGATTGCGATTAAAACCGCGGAAATGAACGAGCTCAAGAACGTGGATTTGCTTTCCGAAGGCTGCCCCATCCGCTATATCATCACGGTCAACGCGCTCAAGGAAGGCTGGGACTGCCCGTTTGCATACGTGCTTGCAACGATTGCAAACCGTACTTCCTCGGTGGACGTCGAGCAGATTCTTGGCAGGATTCTACGTCTGCCGTACACGGCCAAGAATCCTGTCAACATGCTCAACATCTCCTATGTTTTGACTTCTTCCAGTGACTTTCGGGATACGCTCCAGCAAGTCGTCGCCGCGCTGAACCGCGCGGGATTCAGCAGCAGGGACTATCATGCGGAAGATTTGGAGGATTCGATCGTCAGCACGCCGGCGGCGGAACAGCTGCAGCTGCAGGAGCCCGCGCAGGAAGACGATCTGCCGGAAATCGACGCGGTGCGCATTCGGGAGTGTTTGGAGAGTCGAACGGAAGCGGAACAGCAGGCGGAAAGCTTGTTAACCCCGGCTCTAGAGCAAGCGGAACAGTATGAAGCCGCGTTCTTGCAAACGGAGGAAGAGTTCCAGTTTGGCCCCATGGAGGTGTCCGGCAAGATGAATGTCTACCGAATGGAACCGGAGTTTGAAGAGGAAGCAAAGGCTCTGCGGCTGCCGCAGTTTTTCGTTGACGCGCCTGCAAGCCTCTTTTCCAGCAGCGAGTATGCTCTGCTTGACGAAAGCCGATTGTCCAAGGGCTTTTCCCTTCGCGGCAAGGACGCAAGGATCAGCTTTTCTACTCTGGATGCGGAGATTGCACAGGTCGATGTTTCCGATACGCCGGACGCAAAGCCGCGAGTGTTTGATCTCTCCAGCCGGGACAGCGTTTTCATAAAGGAATGGTTTAATTCCCTTCCTCCCGAAAGGCGACTTCAAAACGCCATTGGCATGATTCAGAAGCAACTGGCTAAGAACGACGCTGTTGACGCCCGAGAACTTCCCGACTACATCAAGCGAGTCATCGATGGCTTTTCCGCCGATCAACTGAGCGATTTGGAGCAGTCGCCCTATCCGTATATCCGGCGGTTTGAGGAGAAATTCCATGCGCTGCTGCTCAGCCACCGCGAGGAAACATTCAAAACATGGATCGAGCAGGGCACAATCACATGCCGCCCATCCTACGTGCTGAAAGGTGCGATTACACCGGTGCGACATACAAGCATCCTGCCTAAATCGCTCTATACCGAAGAAGAGGATATGAACGATTTTGAGTTTGAGGTCGCCCGCAGGATTGCCGCGCTTGATAACGTGAAGTGGTGGCACCGGAATATTTCTCGCACCGGATTCTGCGTCAACGGGTTTATCAACATGTATCCGGATTTTATCGTGATGACGAATCGCGGAGCCATTCTGCTTGTAGAGCCAAAAGGAGATCAGTTGGAAAACGCTGAATCGCGGCAGAAAGTCGCGCTCGGCAGAACCTGGGAGCACAAGGCGGGCGCGAACTACCATTACTATATGGTATTCAAGGAAAAGGATTTGGGGATTGAAGGAGCTTTTCAAGTGGAGAAGTTCATTGAGATTATAAAGGCGCTGTGATAAAAGTGGAATCGCCCTGTTCGATAAAAACGTTCGAATACGAAGGAGAATGTACATGGCTGGCAAATTGATCCGCATGTACTTAACTTAGTTTATGTCTTTTTGACAGATAATTTGGAACTTTCCCGGCGCGCTACCTGAATACCGAAATGGATAACACGTGACAATCACAAGCAAATCTTCTTCCAATTGCGGAAGCGACCAATTTGCCGTTTCCTCGAAGATCTGGATTTCTGTCACCGTGTAGGTTGCCGTTCGATTATCTATGTAACGAAAGATAATTTTATCGCCGATCTTAACATTTTCCAGCACCTTTAGATGATTACGATTTCGGTGACCTAAAATCACGCACATGCCATTCTCGCCAGGCAGCGCGCTGTCCGGCATCCAACCGGGGCTTTGACGAAGCGTTGCCTCCTCCACATTGTCTCGTACCGTGATGCTGTCTGATCCGACAATCAATTGCCCAAGAATATCATTCGAGTCGCTTTTCGAATCGCTGTTCAGAGGTATCGGCTCAGATGTGGTGGTTGTGGGAGAAGCAGGGTTGGCATCAGAATAGAATTGTTCTTGGTTTATCTCTGCCGGGGTTGGCGTAATGGTCAGCGTATTAGGCGAGAATGATTCAAACCCTGTGGGTTCTGCCAGGGGCTCTGCTGTCTCACTCAAGCTTCCACCAAACATGCTAGGTGGGTACTTCACCCCCAGATATATTCCAGCAATAACTCCGAAAGCCATCACAAAAACAAACAAGAATTTTCGCATACAACTCCTTATGAAGATAGCCGGGAGGTAGTACCTCCCGGCTATTAATAAAATTCATCGGACAGATTTACGCTTTTTTCTGCGGATAAGAACGAAAGCGATTGTACCCGTCGTAAACAGGATACCGCCGCCGATCAGCAGCGCGTCATCCCATTTGTCGCTGTCCAGCCCCAACTTCACCTCCGGTGTGTTGGTAACGACGAGCTCCAGCGGGTCATTGGCGGTGTCGGTAAGCTGCAGCGTGAAGTCCTGCGCCGGAGCCGGAAAGAAGCCGCTGGGCGTGACGGATTCGACCAGACGATATTTGCCCGCAGGCAGACCGCAGACGTATGCCTGTGCATTGCTGTCCATCGTAATCGTCGTGATGGTTCCCGCTTCGCTGTACCAATACACCCCATCCAACAAGACGAAAGCGAAAGGTGTCTCTGCCGAATTGGGTATGATCTGAAACGCCGCGCCGTTGAGCGGTTTTAGCGTCTTCGCATGGATTTTACTGATTTTAAGCGTCAGGGGCAAGTCCTCGATTTTCACGTTTGTTACGGCAAGCGCTCGATCACCATCCATGGCTGCAATTGCTGTTGTTCCGATTTCAGCGAGTTGATCTTTGGCATATGCGAATCCCGGCAATGCGTAGCTCTCATGGATGGTCACCTTGCCGATGATGTATCGAACTGTCGCGGTGCCGTCTTCTCCTATGGTCAATTCGTCTACCGAATTTTCTGTATCGCCAGCTGGGCGATAGGTTCCATCCTCTTCAAGTACGAGATTGATAATCGCACCGTCTTTATCCAGTAACTGAAATCGGGTCCCCGGCAAGGCTGCCTGAGTAACGGCATTTGTTTTCGAGATGACGAGAGACGTAGGAGTATTCTTGACAGTCATAGTCAGCGGCGACTCGGTGGAACACGCCGATGTGATTTCAAATGCGATGTTCACAAGCGGCGCGTAGCCGTAAACCTGCTGTTCGTCCAGAGTGTAGAAACCCTGCGACAGGTACTGAACGCAGATCATACCAAACGAATCCGTAACCAAACGATCGGAGTATCGTTCCATGCTTTCGGTATCAATGACGGCTGAAGCGGGCCGATAGGTTCCATCCTGCATATGCGCCAGCGAGACCGTCTTACCGTCCGAATCCACAAGCGTGAATTCAACTCCAGCGATCGCAACACCCGTATCTACATCGGTTTTGGTCATAACCAATTCCGTGGGACAGTTTTCGATCGATACCGCTGCAGAATTCTCTTCTGTGTTGGTGTTGCTGATCGTCACCGTAACCGGATCGTGTACGCCGTAGCCGTCATAGGGTTGCTCCACAAGCTGATACGTTCCCGCCGGGACATGCGAGATCAGCGCTTCGCCGTTTTCGTCCGTTCGGAATATTTCGCTTCCGGTGGCCGTGACCTTGTATCGACCGTCCTCCTGCAGAGTGAAATGAAGTGAGGAGCCGGAACTGTCGAGCAACTTGAACTCGACGTTTTCCAAAGCCTCGCCGCTTAGTTTATCCGTCTTCGCCACCTTCAGGTACAGCGGCCAGTTTTCCACGCCGATTCTCGACGGATAATCCACGGTGTTTTCCGAGGTCACGGTGAACGCCTGCGATCCAATCGGAGCAAAGCCAGGATGCTGCTGTTCCTCCAGCGTATATGTTCCAACCGGGATATATAGGATACTGGCCTTGCCGTCGGAGTCTGTTTGGAAGCAATCTTCGCCGGTGCATGTAAAATAGTAAGTGCCGTCTTCCTGTAAAGTCAAATGCAGACAGTCCCCGTTTGCATCCGTGATTCGGAACGACACGTTCGCCAGCGGGGATTTGTCGAGCGCGTCCACTTTTTCCAGCAGTACCGCAAGCGGCTTGTTTTCAACCGTTACCGTCGCCGGAGATGTGCAGGTATTGTAGCTTCCGACCACGGTAGTAGTCGTTCCTGCCGCCAACGCATAGCCGAATGCAGCCGATACTTCCTGAAGCTCATATGCGTCCTGTGGCAGGCAAACGATCGTTGCGCTGCCATCGGGCACTGCGAAATCGGCAGAACCGTTTTTGTTAACGCAGTACCAACCGCTTCTGCCAGCGATCGGAGAGACTGAAACGACATTTCCATGACTGTCGAACAATCGAAATGTCGCGCCGTCGACAAGCTGACCGGTAACGCTGTCGAGCTTTTGTATCGTCAACGCAAGAGGGGCGTCGACCATGGTAACGGCCAGCGGATTTTCACTTGAATGATCTTCCATTATGGTGCCGGACTCGTCTGCGGCGGGCGCGTATCCATCTGCGACTTGTTCTTCGGAGACGGTATACGTGCCGACGGCCAATGGGGCGATCAGCGCCGAACCACCGGTTGTCGTGAAAGTAGCGCTGCCGCTGTCGTCCGGCGTGTATACGCCTTCCGAAATCATTCTGAGTTTGACGAGCGTTTTACCATTGTACAGGCTGAACGCTGCTCCGTCGACCGGTTCGCCTGTCAACGCATCCGTCTTTGTAAAACGCAGCGCCAGAGGACTGTCCGATATGGAAAGAGCAGCTGGTGAGGACGGCGAACTGCTGCTGGACACCGTCACCGTCCGGTCTTCACTTCTCGTGTAACCCTGCGGGGCCTGAACTTCGGTGACGGTATATTGTCCGGCAGGAAGTCCGTAGATCGTGGCTTCGCCGCCGTTGGTCGTGAAGGTCGATCCGCCGGCATCGTTTTTGTAGAACGCGCCGCCGCTCACATCGGAAAGCAAAATTGCGTCACCGTTTTCATCCTTGATCTGGAAAACGCCACCGTCGAGCGATTCACCAGTGACAGAGTCTGTTTTCGTTACGGCCAGCACTGTGGGCTGATTTCGGATTGAAACAGCATTGGAGCCGGTGAACGAAACGGGCAGGTCGGATTCCGTGACAAAGCCGTCTGTGGCTGCTTCACGGAGGGTATAGGAACCGATGGGAAGATATGAAACGGTGGCCTTCCCATTGTTATCTGTAAGGAATGTAGTGTTTCCACTATTGTCGTAACGGTACTGTCCGTCGGCAGTTTGTGAAACACTAACGGGATTGCCTCCGTCATCGAATAGCGTGAATGCCACGCCACTCATGGCTTCGCTTGTCAGCGCATTTGTCTTGGTGATCGTAAGTTCTGTAGGGGCGTTTGCAATCGTTACGCTGGAGTCGCTTGTCAGGGAAATCGACTTGACTGCAGCAGCGACATATGCCGTGGGCGCTGAAAGTTCGACGAGTTTGTAGTCGCCGACGGGCAGGTTGCTTAGGACCGCTGTTCCGCCGCTGGTTGTGAATTGCGTTATGGTTCCTCCGGAAGCATATTGGCCCTCCGCCGTTTGCACCAGACCGACGGCCGAACCGTTTTGGGTGAGCTGGAACGTTGCGCCGTCGAGCGCGTTGCTGGTAACGGCATCGGTTTTATTGATTGTAAGATCGTAGAATGACCCAGTGATTCCGATGATCTGGCTCATGCCCGTTGTGCCGGTAATCATTTCAATGAACACGAGCTTCTGCCGCGTGCTGTCATACGGCTCGTACCAACCCAGATCGACGCTGCTCACGTTGCCGACAGTGGCGGTGAAATACAGGCTGACTTCGCTGCCGATGAGTGAGGCTGGCGCGGTGATGGTCAGGGTATCGTTACGTCCGCCTGTATAACCGCTGATTGTAACGTTGGATTGATTGGCCGTGACCGAGTATCCATAGGTGGACGTCACGTTCAAAGTGGTGACGAGCTGGCCATTAATGAGCGACCACTTTGGAAACAACGTTGAAAGATGCACGGTTGCGTTGCTGCCGACGTCCTGCGCGCGGGCGTAGTTGAGCAGTTCCATGCACCAGTTCCAGACCGTCTCGCCGCCGGGCTTTACGCGGATGCCCCCGTTGCTCAGCAGCATGAAATCATACCCTTGCCCGCAACTTTCCTTGATCCAGAATCGGATCGCGTTTGCCGTTGCGTAAAACGCGTCGTCGTCGCTTAAGCCTGCGTTCTTGGCAGGGAAACCGTGGTTGAGAATCGCCTGAATACCGGTCATCGTCGTCCCGGTGAACATCGTCGCGGGATCGAAGGGCGTGTAGTCAATGGATTCGCGCGGCGGTTTCGCCTCATGCTCTACGCAGTAGCCAACGTTCCCGTTGGACATATCGAAATACATGACGGTGTTCAGGTCGTGCCACGCGCCGTCGCGATAGTACTCAAACCAATCGTAGAGGTCGTGGTCGGTCACATTCAACGCCATCGCGGTCGCGCTGATACCCGCCAGTAGGAATACCAACAGAACAGCTCCAAGTATTCGTTTCCACTTAGTTGTCATCGCTTTTCTCCGTTTCGTTATTTAATTCGACTTATGGGAATATTAGGTATGCGGTTCATGTCGTGCACGAAATAAAAAACGCCCACATGGTTGGTGTGAACGTTCCTTCGAGGTAAGTGTTTTGTGGGAATCGCTCTTGGCAAGCAATGCCTCGTGGTACCACTCGGCCTTTTTTGCTTGTTGGGGGTACCCCAAACCCCATAAAAAAGCCCCGATTCAATCGGGGCGGCTGCGGCTCTTCGAGCCTTCTATTATTGCGCGTGTTCTGGTTCCGTCCTTGGTTTGGTGCGGTCGATGCCAAGGATCGCGTCTACATTCGCCTTGGCGGTCAAAACGTCCTGCATCTCGCGGCGCACTTGCTGGTACTCACCATACGCCTTTTTCTTTGTAGCCAGCAACGACTCAAACTCCGCGTTCAGCTCGCTTAGTGACGGAATCTTCCGATCGGGAAGTGCGTCAAACGCCGTTTTTGCAGCCTTGTGTAACAGAATTTCCGTTTCGTGTTCCGCGTAGAATTGCTTGCTGTATCCGCTTTGCCGATAGGCGATATACACCTCGCGCGTGCTGCGATAGTGAAAAATGTGCTCTCGCAGGATGGCAATCTCACGCATTCGTTCTTCCGCCGATTGGATTACGCCTGAAAGCACACTGAATTGCGCGGACGCTTCACGAGCACGGGCGGCCAATTTCTCATAGTCCAGCAGTTGATGCTCCGTCAGGTAGTTCAGCGTCTGCGCCATCTGCTTGAGGTTGAACTTCTTCGCCCAGCGTTCGTAACCAACACCCTTGCCAGAGAGCAGCTTTGCTTGAATGTCCACCAACAAGCTCACGCGTCCTTGCACCTGTGGTGTGGGGGCGTGTGCGTGCTTGCTTTGCACATTAAGCGGCTTTTTCCCAGTAATGATTGCGCGAAGGGAATCCTCCGAATATGCTACACCAAGAGAACGTAATCGAATGAAGCGTTGCTGTCCAGCCTTCCGAAACGCCAGATACTTTCCCTGCTTGATCTCGTATCCAGCGACTCGCATATCCGCCAAGCACGCGTCGAACGTGGAGGGCTTTTTCGAGAGCGCGTTGTCGATGTCGATTCGAAGCTGATCGCGTTGGGAGAGCGGCTTTTCGTCGCCAAGCCATTTTCCATAGTGCTTGTGGGATTTGGCGGGATGCTCAATGATGGAAACGCCGTACTCCAGACAGAGGCGGTCGCTGATCTTGCGCAGAGCAAAGCTGCTGCCGAGGAAATTACGAAATTTCCGCGAGCCGTCCATGGTGGTTGAGTTGAAGAGAATGTGCGTGTGGATGTGTTGTTTGTCGACGTGTGTGGCGACGATGAACTGGTGCTTTCCCTTTGTGAAGCGCATGGCGAGCTCGTAGCCGATCTGTTGCGCTTTTTCTGGTGTGATCTCGCCGGGGGCAAAGGCTTGGCGGATTTGGTAGAGCAGGATGTTGGAGGCTTTCGCGCGCTCCGGCCCGTTTTGCAGTTCGTATTCGCGCTTGGTGAGCAGCATCTCCGCCGCGGCGGTGGCAGAATCGCAACCGTAGCCGATGACCCATTGGCCGTGGTCGGTCTTTGCGGGATTCACCGCGTAGGCGATGCGGTCGTGGATGGTTTGCGGTGGGGGATGTTTCGTGCTTGCGTGCATGGGAATTAGGCGGGTAGTGGCCATATCTGCACACCTCTCGCTGGTCACAATTTTCGCGCTGGTTATGTAATGTATGTTAGATTTTCATGTAAGTTGCCTTTTTTAAAAATTCATCACAGTCGTCGCCCAGCACTCCAACGTGATTTTGCACGAACTCTTTAACAAAAGGAGCAACCCAGTATTGGCTGCCTTCTTCAGGTTCTTGTTGGCAATCTAGTGAATCGACATAATCGGTTGAACTAATTAAATTTCCTTGAAGAAGTATCAGGAAAAAAAGAAATGAGACAATGATTAATTCAGCAATGCTGTATAATTCATCCGAAAAGGCCTTGGTATCTTTGTTAAAGTGATACCCAACTGGGTGATTAAGAAATTCCGCTCCATTCGAATGCACGTAATTGTTGAGTGTACCGTTGATTTTGTTTATTGCTTCTTCAAGACTGTATTTTTCTATTGCAGGATTTAAGCTGTTAGAATCACTGAGGAACTGAAGAATATTTCTAAAATATAACCCGGACAACTCGTTCTGCAGCCATCTTTTAATATTGAGCTCATGCTTGTTCATTTCAGTTTCTGATAAGATATCAGTTGAGTTTGATGCTTCGAGAATATATAGGTAGAAGAAAAGATTATCGCGAAGTTTCCTGAGAAGTGTATACGCATCACCAAAACTGCCAACTTCGCAGCAGAGAATCATGTTATTTAGAGTCTGAGATGAAGATGAAATGATTTCATTTGGACTAAAAGGAAATACGCCCTTGATGACTTGAAAGTCGCGACCAAACATTAAAAAATCAAGTTGCCCGAGAAAAGCATGTAACTCTCGAAGTTTGCGATTCAGCTCTCGAAAGTTAGCATCAAAATTCACTGCCTTCCGCCGTTGCTCATTCTCATCCATTGATTCAAGATCAGAAATGTTCATACTTGCCCCCTTTGTATTGATGACCACATTCTTTCAAACAACTGTTATTCAGTCAAATTGTTTTTACTATACATCGACTTTTCGCAAGACGATCAACATTTCGTTAGTTTTCGATAATACCTCCTCGAATTTTTCCTCCAACCTCCCAATCTCCTCCCCGTAAATATTCCCCGTGGTATGCGCAACCTTCGTGAGCTGGTTGAGATTGTTGCCCGCGTACCGAAGCAGGGAGACGAGCTCCCTGACTTCGGGTAAGTCGAGCTTTACCACATACCCATCAATCGCCATCTTGCGCAGATAGACGCCGAGCCGTTTGGTGCCCATCTGCGCCATTTTCTGGTCAATGATCTCCTTTTCGCGGCGGGTCACGCGAAAGTGCAGCTGAGTATCCTGCTTTTCTTCTTCCGGCATCATCGTTCCTCCATTGCCGCGCAAACGCGCATTTGTCGTGCTGGGAAGGCGTCGCTTTCTGCAAAATCACGCAACTGCGAGAGCACCGAAGAGTGCTCTTCCTGATCCGTTTCCTGCTCTATCGGATTATCCGAATCAGATTCCTCCAGCGCGGCAACCGACTCGCCGCGCTCTTTGTCGATGTTCAATTCCGCATCTAGAACCGCCAACCGCGCGCATTTTTCGCTTAATTCCTCCTCCTGTAGAAATGGTTTCTTGATCTCTTCAGCGGCGGTAGATTTCTGCTGCTCAAGATCGGAGAGCCGTTCCTTTGCGCTTTCCATCCGATCCGGCAGGGCACCCAACACATTGTCGATTCGCTGGAGATTGCCAAACAGATCGTCGCCCAATTCCACCGTGTGCGAAAGAGTGCCTTTGAGCGTGAGACGAAAAACCTTAGTCAATGTGTCGAAGGATAAAAAAAGATCGAAACCGCGATAGGTTCCGATCTCCGCTTGCTCCGGTGAGGTCTGTGCCTTGCAGGCGGCAAGCAGCGCCGCGCCTGCGTCCTTCCGTTCGGTATAGACGATGCTGCCAAGCTCCATGCCAAGTGATGGATTCGCGTCGTGTGCCGAGAGCCGTTCGATATCGGCGGCATATCCCGCGATGCGCGCTTTCTCGCGTTGAATCTCTTGCGGGAATCGCTTGAGCAGCGCGTCCTCCAGCGCGTACTTCTGCGAAAGATAATTTGCGCGAACGAGCTTGAGCTTGGCGACGTCCACCTCCAGATCCATCTTCTCCTTGATTCGCTCGTCGCCGGTTGCCAGCGCTTTCACCTCGGCGTAGGTGAGCGCCGTTTCGTCCACATCCTCGCAGGAGCGCACGGGCGACTTGCTCGTCATGATCTGGCCGATGAACTTCTGCTTATTCTCGAGCGTTGCCCACATATACGCGTCAAACGTCCCCTCGGTCACATAACGGTAGATGTGGACGGTCGGGCAGGTGTTGCCTTGCCTGATGGCGCGGCCCTCGCGCTGCTCCAAATCGGCGGGGCGCCAGGGGATATCCAGATGGTGCTCGGCATAAAGGAACCGCTGCACGTTTGTTCCGCTGCCCATCTTTGCCGTAGAACCAAGGAGGATGCGCACCTGTCCCGCGCGAACCTTTGCGAACAACTCCGCCTTTTTAATCTCCGTATTCGCGTCGTGGATGAATGCGATTTCCTCGGCCGGAACACCGCTGGAAATGAGCTTTTGGCGGAGGTCATCATATGCGCTGAATGCGCGAAAGCCTTTTGGCGTGGAGAGATCACAAAAGATGAGCTGTGTGCGCCGCTCTTTCTGCGTGGCACGCCAAATCTCCAGAACATTGCGCAGGCAGACGTTGACCTTGCTGTTTGGATCGTCCGGCAGCGCGCCGTTCAACATCCGCTGGTCGAGCGCAAGTTTGCGCCCGTCGTTTGTGATCGTGAGCATGTTGTCCACGGAAGGATCGAACATCTGATTGCGCACCCGTTCCGCGCGATCGGCAAGCGCCGCGACCATCGACCGTTGGAGGTCGCTCGGTTCGAGTCGGATGTTGTGGTATTCCACGTCTGGCACGGGCAGCCGGAGCATATCGGCGGTCTTGATGTCCGCCACTTCCTTGAACATCGTGATCAGTTCCGGCAGGTTGAAGAAGCGCGCGAATCGCGTGCGAGCGCGATAGCCCGTACCCTCGGGCGCAAGCTCAATGCTCGTCACCGTTTCGCCGAAGGTGGAGGCCCATGAGTCAAAGTGTTGCAAGCCGCGACCGCGGAGTGTGTCATATTGCAGATACCGCTGCATGGTGTAGAGCTCCGTCATGGAGTTACTCACTGGCGTTCCGGTTGCGAACACCACGCCGCGCCCGCCCGTGATTTCGTCCATATACCGACATTTGAGGAAGAGGTCGGCGGATTTCTGCGCCTCAGTCTGCGAGATTCCGGCGACGTTTCGCATCTTGGTGAAGACAGAGAGATTCTTAAATCCATGCGCCTCATCGACAAAGAGCCGATCCACGCCAAGCTCTTCAAATGTGATCACATCGTCCTTCCGTGCAGCATTGTTGAGCTTATCAAGCTTGAGCTTAATCAATTTTCGCGCGCGTTCCATCTGCTTGATGGTGAAGCGTTCCGCTCGCGCTTCCTTTGCCTCGGCGATACCGCTGAGCACTTCGTCCAACTGCTCCTGTAACTGCGCTTGCTGGCGCTCCAGCGACATAGGGATCTTTTCAAACTGCGAATGCCCGATGATGACCGCGTCATAATCGCCGGTTGCGATGCGGCTGCAAAACGTCCTGCGGCGCGTGCGCTCGAAATCGCGCTTGGTCGCCACTAGGATGTTCGCGGAGGGGTAGAGCTGCAAGAACTCCGCCGCCCATTGTTCCGTCAGATGGTTTGGCACGACGAAGAGCGATTTTTGGCAGAGGCCAAGCCGCTTGAGTTCCATTGCGGCGGCGGTCATGGCGAAAGTTTTACCCGCCCCGACGACGTGCGCGAGCATCGCATTGCCACCGTAGAGCACGCGCGCGACGGAATCCGCCTGATGCGGGCGCAGCTCGATCTCTGGATTCATACCGACGAATCGGATGTGACTGCCGTCGTATTCGCGCGGGCGGGTGCTGTTGAAGCGCTCATTGTAAAGCGCGGTGAGCTGCTCGCGCCGATCCGCGTCCCGCCAGATCCACTGCGCAAACACCTCCTTGATGAGCTGTTGCTTCTGTTGCGCGAGGATGGTTTCCTTCTTGTTCAGCACGCGCTGCTCCTTGCCGTCGGCATCGCGCACGGTGTCGAAGATGCGCACGTCGCGCAGGTTCAGCGTGTCCTCCAGAATGCGATAGCCGTTTGCGCGGGTGGTGCCATAGGTCACGGTGGCTGGTACGCTGCCATAGTCGGCGGATTTGTTCGTAATCGTCCAGTTCGCGGTGAAGCTGGAAAACAGAATGTGCGTCCGCGAACGCGCCCAACCGCTCGTTTGAAACAGCTCGTGCATGAACGATTCGACGATCTCTGGCGGGATCCATGTGGAGCCAAGCCGTACGTTAATTTCGCTCGCCGTCAACGCCTGTGGCTGCACCTGCTCCAACGCGGCAATGCTGGTATCGAGTTGGGCGATTATCGTTTCATCCACACCGTGGCCAGCTAACATCTCCCGAAGATTTCGCACTTGAACCAGTTTCTCGCAGACGTTGCCCGAAAGGTACTCGTCTGCCGTCACCATGGGGAATTGCTTTGGATCAAAGAATGCCCATGCGATTTGCTCCGGTTCCAATGGACCATAATCGCGAAAGATTACCCCAGTGAGATCGGCGACAATCTTCTCCTCGCCCATTCCCGTCAATTCAGACATGAAGGGGAGATCGACCCGCGCCCGCTCACTCATCGAGATCGCCAGCGCCTCGCTCGCCGTGTCGGCATGTGTGATGGCGACCTGTTGGCGAATTGTGCGTTTCGTGAACATGTCGGCCTTGCGGGCGAGATTGCCTTCTTCATCCAGAATTTCCAGTGAGCAGAGCAGACAATAGGACGAATCATCGGAGAACGCCATATCGTTGCCGCGGCTGTTGATGAGACCATACTTCACCGCGAACGCGTCGTAAAGCTCGTTGAGGCGAGTTTGCTCAGCGACGATTTCCGCATTGGAACTGCCGTTGAGCTGTAGCTCGATCAACCGCCGCGTGCAGTCGCGAAGTTCGATCATCCCGCGAATGCGGTGCTCCACGGTGACGGAGACCTCCACCGGATTCATACGGCTGTTCTCGCGGTAATAGAGAGTGTCGTTGACCAGAGTAAAACTGAAATTCCGCACATCCGGGCTGGCGGGAATGGATGCCATAGGAGCTTCGTTCAGCTCATCCATTCGCACCATATCGACGATTTCTGCATGAAGAGAGGAAAGAGCCGCATGTAACAGCTCCGCCAGAGATGCACCTTCGATTGGCTTCACCGTACATTCCTGCTTGCCATACTGCGTGCTTTCACTGGTCAATTCGCCGAGGATATGGTCTGGGTGATCGACAAAATATTGATTGATCGCGAACCCTTCCGGCGATTGTCCAAGATGCACCCAATCGGGTTCTATCTCGATCGGACGGTCGCGCTTTTGCAGAAATAGAATATCCGTGATAACACTCGTGCCAGCGTTGGCGAGAAATGCGTTGCTCGGCAACCGCACCGCGCCAATCAGCTCTGCACGCTGGGCAAGATACTTGCGCACCTGCGAATTCTTTTTGTCCATTGTTCCACTTGACGTGATAAACGCCACCACGCCGCCGGGACGAACTTTATCCAGCGCCTTGGCGAAGAAGTAGTCGTGGATCAAAAAGTGATGCTTGTCGTACCGTTGATCCGCAACACCGTAATCGCCAAACGGCACATTGCCGATCGCCACATCGAAGAAATGATCTGGATAATCCGCCGTTTCGAATCCTTGAATGGAAATCTGATTCTCGGGATAGAGCAGTTGCGCGATTCTGCCGGTAATGCTGTCCAGCTCCACACCATAGAAACGGCTGCTTGCCATACCCTCGGGCACAAGTCCGAAGAAATTGCCAATGCCGCAGGCAGGCTCAAGCACGTTGCCCGCCGACAATCCCATACGCTCCAACGCTTCATACATTGCTTTAATCACTGTTGGGCTGGTATAGTGTGCATTCAAAACAGATTCGCGGGCGGAACGATATTCCTCGTCGGTCAGAAGTGTTTGCAGCTCGGCAAATTCTTTTTGCCAAGCATCTTTTGCCGCGTCGAATGCATCAGCGATACCGCCCCAACCGACATAGCGCGAGAGAATTTCTTGTTCCGACAAAGTCACCTGTCGGTGCTCCGCCTCGATCTGTTTGAGCGTGCGAATTGCCGCAACATTCATCGCAAACTTCGCTTTCGGTCCGCCCGCGCCAAGAGCATCATCTGTGATTCGGAAGTTTTGATCCGCCTGGATTGGTTCTACAGGCGCTGGCTCAACAAGGGTGGGCAACGGCTCAGATTCTTCCTCAGTCCGGTAGCGATTGACGCGGATCAGCTCAGCAATACGCCGATGCACTTGCGACCAAGAAAGCGTTTTTTGTTTATTTGTGCCCCATTGCCGAAAGGATAAGCCCTTGCCATCATGATCGACAAAACCCGGCGAGCCATCCTGATAGGTGAAGGAATGCCCGCCGATGCCATATTCGTCTTTTAAGAATGCAATAGCGGCCTTCGCATCGGGATTGGTCTGATAGAATGCATGGATACGACTCTTACCGTTCTCAAATCCGCTGCCGCGGAGCAACTCCGCGTCGATATCCTGCTGCAAAAGAAAAGAAGCGGTCTCGCGATCCGCTTCTGTTTCCAGCAGGCTTAGTTGTTCTGCTTCGGAGATTAGGTGTAAAGCATTTCCCGCAGCACCGTCTCCTCGGCCATCGTCCGGAGGCTGTTCATCCGTCGCGTCCACAGGAGTGGGTCCGCCACCTTCATCTGCTCGTTCATGCCCTCGGCGGCGGCCATCTGCCGCACTGTCTCGTTGATCTGTTCGCGTGCTTGTTGGTCGATCGTTGTCAGGTGTTCCATCAAATTCCCAGAGAGTAATAGGGTGCTGTATTCCCCCTTGCGGTTCGTCTTGAGAAATGCCTTGCGCATCCGCCCGTATTTGCCCAGCGGTTCGTTCGGTTGGTTCGCCAGCGATAGATTCGGGAGCAGGTAATCCCCGCTCGGTTGATAGGTCAGTTCCATCGGTTTCGCTCCTTTCAAGTTGAATTGGATGACTCTCAACATCATTTTCCCTTTCTTGCGAAGAATTTGCAATGTTGTCGCGCGTCTGCTGTTCGATGGCGCGCACGCTTCGCTCAATCTGGCGCAGCACCATCTCGGAGATGTCCCGCGTGGCACAACCCAATTGCGAGGCGACGAGCGGCGTATCAAAATACTCGATGTTTTCAAACGCGAAAGGTGGTTTCAACTCGCGTGGGTTCAGGCCAA
>JBDKRF010000067.1:0-2517 GCA_039683525.1 Clostridiaceae bacterium | reverse complement strand
GCAAAGGCGCGCCAGCAGGCAAAGATCAACGCGGAGAAAGCCTACCGCACGGAGGTGCTGCTCACCGCAAGCAGGAATTTGCAGCAGGCTCAGAGCGCAGATGAGATTTTACTGGAGACCGCGCGGCAGCTGCACGCGCTCGTCGGCGGCGCGGCGCTGCTGTATCCTGTTGAAAACGGCGCGCTGGTGCAGCCCGTTCTGTTTCCTCCCGATGCCGCAAATGAAACGTTGTTCTACGCCAGGGAGCGCGCGGCAGCCGACTGGACGCTCGTCAACAACAAGCGCTCCGGCGCGGGCACCGCTGTCTCCTCCGACGTGCGCTGCCAATATCTCGCGGTACGCGGACACGGAGAAGTCCGCGCGGTTGCGGGCATCGAGCTGGTTCGCGCGTTGGACTCCTTTGAGCAAAGCCTCTGCCTGGCGATCATCGGCGAATGCGGACTCGCTCTGGACAAGCAGCTTTCGGATGCCGCGCGGCAAACCATCGCGCTCAAGGCGCAGCAAGAGCAGCTTCGCGCAAACCTCCTGCGCGCGATCTCGCACGATTTGCGTACGCCGCTGACCAGCATCTCCGGCAATGCGGATATGCTCCTGCGCGGAGCGGTACCCAAAGAGGAACAGCCGCAGCTCTACAGCAGTATTTATGACGATTCGATTTGGCTGATCAACCTGGTAGAAAACCTGCTCTCGATCACACGGATGGACGACAGCTCGATTCGGCTGAACCTCAAGCCGGAGCTGGTTTCCGACGTGTTTGAGAGCGCACTTTCCCGTATCGGGAGACGTGCTGAGCGGCACGAAATCCATATAACGATTGAGAACGATCTGCTGATGGCGAAGATGGATGCCCCGCTAATCGTGCAGGTGCTCCTCAACCTGCTAGAGAACGCCATCAAATATACGCCCGAAGGGACACACATTTTTCTGAATGCGCAGGCGGATGACGGCTTTGTCCGCATCACCGTTTCGGACGATGGCCCGGGCATCTCCGACGAAAGCAAGGGGCATGTGTTTGATATGTTCTTCACCAGCGCGGGTGTGCGCGGCGACGCAAGGCGCGGCCTCGGCTTGGGACTCGCGCTCTGCCGCGCGATTGTGTCTGCGCACGGCGGGGAAATCAGCGTCTATGACAATCTGCCACACGGATCGGTTTTCGCGTTTACGCTGCAAAAATCGGAGGTGAATTGGAATGAATAAGCCGTTCATCCTGATCGTAGAGGATGATAAACCCATTCGAAACCTGATCTCTCTGACGCTGGAATCTCAACATTACCGGCAGATTGCGGTGGAGACGGGCAGCGCCGCGGTGCTCGCCTCGCTTTCACAAAAGCCGGATATTATGATTCTCGATCTGGGCTTGCCGGATCTCGACGGCGTGGAGATCATCAAGAAGACGCGCGCATGGTCGCAGATGCCCATCATCGTGGTCAGCTCCCGCAGCGACGACGCGGACAAGATCGAGGCGCTCGACGCGGGCGCGGACGACTACCTGACGAAGCCGTTTTCGGTGGACGAATTGCTCGCGCGCATTCGCGTCGCGCTCCGCCGTGTTCAGTTCATGCAGGAGCACGGCACGACGAACGAGACGGTCTTTGAAAATGGCGACCTCAAGATCGACTATGCCGCGGGCTGCGTGTTCGTCGGTGAGGCGGAGATCCATCTTTCCCCGATCGAATACAAACTGCTCTGCCTGCTCGCGCATAACGTTGGCAAAGTGCTCACCCACAACCTGATTCTTAAGGAAGTCTGGCAGAATACGCTGCCGAACGACACGCCTTCCCTGCGCGTCTACATGGCGACCCTGCGTAAAAAAGTAGAACCGCCGCTTGGGCAAAAACTCATTCAAACGCATGTCGGAATCGGGTACCGGATGGTTCGGGTATCGGAAGAGCCATAATCGCTGCGTCGAAGATATCCTTTTCGTATACAAGCAACTACAAAAAAACCGCCTGTCACGGGCGGTTTTTGCGTGACTTGAATTTTGAAGAAGCAAAATTGCTGCGTTTTATTTGTTCTCCGCCAGCCAATATTTCCGCACCGTTTGGAAAAGCAAATAAAGGTTAGTATGAAGGTGATTTTTCTCGCTCCGCCGCGTTTTGTCCCGCGATTCTGCCGAACACCAGACAATCGGTAATGGAGCAGCTGCCGAGCCTGCTTGCGCCATGCACACCGCCGGTGACCTCTCCCGCGGCGAAGAGCTTCGGGATCGGGTTGCCGTCGCAGTCGAGTACCTCCGCTCGCTCGTTGATTCCGACGCCGCCCATCGTGAAATGCACCTTCGGCCAAAGCCGCATGGCGAAATATGGTGGGGTAAATATTTGCTGCGCATTGCCGAGGATTGGTTTGCCAAACTCCTGGTCTTTCCCGTTTGCAACTGCCTGATTGAAAGCGGAGATTGTATGCTTTAGAGACTCCTTCGGAATACCATAATGCGCCGCCAGTTCTTCGATCGAATCAAACGCCTTTACAACGCCCTTTTGCAGGCACTTTTCGATGCTCCAGCCGGACTGCTCCACG
>JBDKRF010000066.1:0-4299 GCA_039683525.1 Clostridiaceae bacterium | reverse complement strand
CCGGCGGATTCTTACGTTTCATCTTGCTTTACAGCGCGTGTTTTAGCGCGAAAAATCTGCGATACATCTCATCGTATTCACAGCCGCAGTCTCCGCATTCCTCTTTTGCCTGCTCAACCGCTGCAATCAGCTCGTCCTTACAGCTTTCTCCGCACAAATATGCGTTCGCGGGCGCGGAGATGAGCTCCCAGCCGGAATCCGCAAAGCGTTTCAAGATCGACCGAAGTTCATGTTCTTCCATCTGCGTGTGCCTCCTTCTGTTTACTCCGTGAGGGGGTACCGTGTCAGAGTCCGAGTTTGCTTCGTGTCCTATTCTGTTCGGTTGGGTCAAGCAGGTGGCAGGCGACGGCGTTACGCCTTTGCCGCCTGTTCCTTCTTCAGCCGCGCTGCCTCGCGCTCCTCTTCTTCCTTGAGGAGTGAATAGCGAATCGCGCTGTCGTTTTCGTCCCAGAGGCGCTCCATATTGTAATACTTGCGCTCTTCGGGATAAAAGACGTGTACGAGGATATCTGCAAAGTCGAGCACGATCCACTTGCCCTCGCCATAGCCTTCGCTGCGCCGCAGCGTAAGCCCGAGTTCCTGTGCCTTTTTGTCGACTTCGTCCGCAAGGGATTTCACCTGCTGCACGGCTCTGCCGCTGCAGATGATGAACCAGTCCGCGACGATGGTTTTATCCGCCACATGGATGGCGACGATATCGAGTGCTTTCTTATTGTAGAGTACTTCGCAGACGCCGAGCGCCTTTTGTTTGATGGATTCGTTCAAGTGTTTTCCTCCGTGTTTTCTATGTTCCTAGTGATGTATTTGTTGATTCAACCGTCGTGTTTGTATCAATGAGACTTTTGTTCATACCAGGCGATCGCCCGCGCGGAGGCGGGATGCGCCCGCTTGCCTTTTTTCTCAACGAGTTGCGCGACGCGCACGAGCGCATATCGCATGAAGCTGTCGATATCCGGCGAAACGCGCCTTCGATACTCCTCGACGCCGGGAAAATCCCGCATCGGTTCGACGAGATCCGCAGCATAGATCAACGCGTCAAAGTCCGTCATGCCCCAGTCGCCCGTGGTGTGCAGGCGAATCGCGCGGAGAATGGTCTCGTCCGTGACGCCATATTCCATCTTCGCGATCACTGCTCCCGCAAACGCGTGATAGACAGGAGCGATGCCCGATTCATCGCCGGAGAGCACCTCCTGCGTGAGCGGGTCGAGGCACTTTGCGCAGTCGTGCAGCAGTGCCGCTATCCGCGCCTTCGTTGCGTCCTGCTTCCAAAGGCCCGCGAGCGTTGCCGCTGATCGCATGGTGCCGCATACATGAGAATACCGCTTGGGGTTGAGCGCCTCGCGGCATTTTTCCTGCAACTCGCGCACGTCCTTCGGAAAATACGCGCCGCCTTCATACACCGCCTGCTCCACGCGCTCCGGCATAAGGCCTGCAACAGGCAATCCCGCCGTGAGTCGCTTTCGTATCTCGGTGGAGGCGATGACTTCCGCCTTGGCGGAAAGCAGGCGAACCCTCGCGCTGTAGCGCTCCCGCAACATCTCAGCGGTGGCGGTGTCGTTTTGGTCGATGCCCACGCGCGGCACGCAGAGCACGCTCGCAATCTTCAGCACTTCTTCGGGATGATACCAGTTCGGCAGGTCGCTGAGGGTATCGCTGCCGATGATGATGGAGATCTCCGCATCGGGATATTGCTTCGTGAGCTCCTGCAACGTGAGTAGTGTATAGCTCTTTCCCCCGCGCAGAATCTCCTGATCGCTCGCAAGGAGCCGATCTTTCCCGGCGATTGCCAGCTGCGTCAGGCGAAAGCGTTCGTGTGCGGGCACGTCCTCGTCCACGCGTTTGTGCGGCGGGTCAGCCGCAACCATGAGCAGTACGAGATCCAGCGCGGCTTCGTCCCGCGCGATCTCGGCCATCTGCACATGCGCGCGGTGGATGGGGTTAAAGGTGCCGCCGAGCAGTCCGATTCGCATGATAGCCGTCTGATTTGCCCCTCTCGTGTGCTTCCGGTTTCGCCGCGCGCTGTCGCTGAACAGGCGCGGATTGAATCCCGTGTCTCTCCTTAATAGAATACCATGTTTTTCCGTATGGTAAAAGAGCGGGTTTCCCGCGCGCACGCATCCCGCCAGAATTGACAAACGCGGGTCGGAATGCGACAATAAACCCGTATAAATATTAACAAAGCCCGCATGCGTGCGCATCAACACGCGCTTTTTCGGGCGAACATCATTTCGAAAGCGGGGAACAGTATGGGTATCGAGTACAAGAAGCTGCAAAACGGAAGCGACATCCGCGGTGTCGCCATGGATGGCATCGAAGGCCAGCCGGTCACATTGACCGCCGAAGCCGTCATGAACATCGCCAAGGCGTTCGTGCTGTTTTTGCAGGAGCGCACGGGAAAGAGCGAACTAAAGCTCTCCATCGGTCGGGACTCCCGCCTCTCCGGCGAAGCGCTGCTCAAAGCCGCGGCGGAAGGCATCCTCGCCATGGGAGCAGATCTTGCGGACTTCGGACTCGCGAGCACGCCCAGCATGTTCATGAGCACCGTCACCAAGGGCTATGAATTCGACGGCGCCATCATGCTCACCGCAAGCCACCTGCCCTGGAACCGCAACGGCATGAAGTTTTTCACCAATCAAGGTGGACTGGAAAAGAGCGACATCGCAGCCATCCTCGCCAGCGCGCAGGCGGACGCGTTTATCCCCGCCGAGGCACGCGGCAAATTCTCGAAGGTCGATTTTCTCTCCGTCTATGCGCAGGGTCTTGTCGAGCGCGTTCGCAGCGGGGTCAACGCAGAGGATTACGATCATCCGCTCAAGGGATTCCGCATCGTGGTCGACGCGGGCAACGGCGCGGGCGGGTTTTATGCCGAGAAGGTCTTGCTCCCGCTCGGCGCAGACACCACCGGCAGCCAGTTCCTAGAGCCGAACGGGCATTTCCCGAATCATCAGCCGAATCCCGAGGATAAAGCGGCGATGGACTCCATCGCCCAGTGCGTACTCGACAACAAGGCCGACATGGGCATCATCTTCGATACGGACGTGGACCGCGCGGGCGCGGTTGCCAACGACGGAAAAGAGCTCAACCGCAACCGTCTCATCGCGCTGATCTCCGCCGTGCTGCTGGAGGAGCATCCCGGCACCACCATCGTCACGGACTCGATTACCTCTAGCGGCCTTGCCGCGTTTATCGCGGAAAAGGGCGGCGTGCATCACAGGTTCAAGCGCGGGTATAAGAACGTCATCGACGAAAGTATCCGCATCAATAAGAGCGGGCGCGACAGCCAGCTCGCCATCGAGACCAGCGGGCACGGCGCGCTCAAGGAAAACTATTTCCTCGACGACGGCGCATACCTGATCACCAAGCTGCTCATCAAGATGGCGCAGCTTCGCAAGGAGAACCGCACGCTGTTTTCGCTGATCGACTCCCTCGCGGAGCCCGCGGAGAGCGTCGAAGTGCGCATGAACATCCTCGTTCCCGAGTTTGCGGTCTACGGCAGCGGTGTCCTCAAAGACCTCGCGGACTATGCGGCAAAAGAGAACTGGGATGTGGCGAAGGAGAACTACGAAGGCCTCCGCGTTTCGTTTGGCGCGGGCGCGGGCGACGGCTGGTTCCTGCTGCGCATGTCGCTGCACGATCCGCTCATGCCACTGAACATCGAGAGCAACAGCGCGGGCGGCGTCCACCAGATCGCGGAGAAGTTGTATGCGTTCTTGAGCGGGTATGACAAGCTGGAGACGAGTGGGTTGAAGGGACTGTAATATGAGATAGAAACAAAACGGGAGGCGACAGCTTCCCGTTTTGAGTTTTACGGAAAAACAAAGCTTAATCATTATAGGTTCCCTTTTATTTTAAGCACATAGTAATACGAAATAATTGTTTGCATTTTAGAATCACAGGGTGTAATTTATATTTAATATACATTTAAAGGTAGTTTTTATGAGCATGCCACTCCAAACAAGTGAAGAGCTGTTTAGCCTTTCTGTTTGCCATGCCGTTGCTGCATGTGCCGGAATAAACTACTCTAATTCTGCTCGTGATTTCGGTTTAGATGGTTCTTTTTGTTCCTTGTCTAAGACAGAAGATGGAAGAGTGTATCAGGATGGATGGCAGATTGACTTCCAAGCAAAAGCCACTTCGGACTTTACATTTGATGATAATCATCTGATCTATGATCTAGAGGTAAAGAACTATCGTGACCTGATCAATACAAGAGTCGGGAACACAAGAATATTAATTGTATATTTGCTTCCAAATCAAAAAGACCAGTGGATGACGATTAATGAAAATGAAATCATATTT
>JBDKRF010000065.1:0-8069 GCA_039683525.1 Clostridiaceae bacterium | reverse complement strand
ATGGTGATCTCCTTTTCGCCGAGCACCGTTTTCGCGAGCTCTTCCGAGAAATCCACGCCCATTCCGTTCTGGCAGACGGTGATGGAACCTGCGGCGGAGGAGAACGAGACGCCGACCTGATTCACGTCCACCGGAACACCCGTGTAGCCCAGCGCGCAGAGCACGCGGCCCCAGTTTGCGTCCGCGCCAAACATCGCGCATTTGACGAGCGGCGAGTTGATGACGGATTTACTCAGCTTGATCGCGGCGGCCTTGTCGCTAGCGCCCGTGAGCTTGCAGATGATGAGCTTGGTTGCGCCTTCGCCGTCCGCGGCGATGGAGCGCGAAAGATACTGCGTGACCGCGGAGAGCGCCGCGCAAAACGCGTCATAGTCCGTGCCAGAGCTTGTGATCTCCGCGTTGCCCGCCATGCCGTTGGCGAGGATCGTGACCATGTCGTTGGTGGAGGTGTCGCCGTCCACGCTGACCATGTTGAAGCTATCGAGGATGTCCGCGCTCAACGCCTTTTGCAGCATCGCGGGGGAGATGGCGACGTCGGTTGTGACAAAGCCAAGCATGGTCGCCATGTTCGGCTGAATCATACCGCTGCCCTTGCAGATGCCGCCGATGTGGCAGGTTTTGCCGCCAACGGTGAACTCGAACGCGATCTCTTTTTTGGCAAGATCGGTGGTCATAATGGCCTCGGCAGCCGCGTTGCTGTCGTCGCCCAGCGCCGCAATCAAAGGCGTGATGCCGCTTGCGATGGGCTCGATGTCCAGCGTTTTGCCGATGACGCCCGTGGACGCGACCACGATGTCACTTGCGGGAATCTTGAGCGCCACGCCCAGAAGGTCGCACATCTGTGTTGCAATTTCCACACCGTTTGCGTTGCAGGTGTTGGCGTTGCCGCTGTTGCAGATGATGGCGGAAGCGTAGCCGTCCGCGACGTTTGCCTTGGTGACGAGGATCGGCGCGCCTTTGACGAGGTTTTGCGTATAGACGCACGCACAGGCGGCTTTTTTCTCGCTGTAGATCAGCGCGAGGTCTTTTTTGCTCTTGTTTTTACGGATGCCGCAGTAAACCCCCGCGGCTGTATATCCTTTCGCGGCGCAAACGCCGCCATTAATCTGTCTCATATGCTTTACCCTTTCAAAAACGCCTCGCTCCGAAGCGTGGTTTTTATTTACCCAGCGTCAACCCCGCGTAGGGGTCGGCTCCGATGAGAATGTTCATGAGCTGGATCGCGGCGCCGCTGGCTCCCTTGCCGAGGTTGTCAAAGCGGGCCAATAGCGTGATGCGCTCCTCGTTTCCAGCGACGGAGATATCCATGCCGTCGAGGTCTTTGAGCTTGCCGCTGGCGAGATAGCCGTGCTCATCCATCGCCTCACAGTAGCGCACCATGGGTCCCGTGTATCGCGTGCGGTAGAGCTCGCGGATGTCCTTGACGCTGTACCCGTCCGCAAGCTGCTCCTGAAAGACGTTGATGATCGTGAGCATTCCGTTGAAGTAGTCCGCCACGATCGGGGAAAACGCAGGCGCTGTGGTCAGTCCGCTGTAATGCTGCATCTCCTTGAGGTGCTTGTGCTGCTGACCTAGCGCGTAGAGGCGCGGGGATTTTAAGAGCACGTCGCGATAGTCGGACTCATACTGCGAGATCATCTTGTGCCCGCCGCCGCTGTAACCCGTGAGCGAGGTGCAGCTGAGCAGCGCATCCTTCTTGAGAAGACCCGCTGCGATCAGGGGAGCGGTCAGCGCGAGAAATCCGCTCGCGTGGCAGCCGGGTACGGAGACGCGCGTGGCTCCGTCGAGCTGTTTCCATCCGCCATCCCAGGCTTCCGGTAGACCGTAGATCCAGCCATCTGCGATACGGTGCGCGGTGGAAGGGTCGATGATGCGCACGTGCGGCTCTGTCACCATCTCGCAGGCTTCGATGGCGGCGTCTTCTGGCAGGCAGAGGATCGCAACATCGCAGCTGTTGAGCAGCTCGCGTCGCAGTGCGGGGTTCTTACGTTCCCGCTCCGGCAGCGTGAGCATGCTTAAATCTGCGCGCAGGGACAGGCGGTCATAGATCCGCAATCCCGTGGTTCCCTCTTTGCCGTCGATAAAAATCTTTGTCATCTTAACATCGTCTCCCAACTCTGGTTCCTATCTGCGGAAGCTGTCATTATCTCAGAACCGTTTCCCGAATAATCTGTATCTGCTGCTTCACCGACTCCGGCGAGGTGCCTCCCTCGGAGATGCGGCTCTTCACGCAGGTGTCGAGGTTGACCGCCTCGTAAATGTCGTTGTCGAAGAGTTCGCTCATCGTCTGATAGTCACTCAGCGACAGGCTTTCAAGTGTCTGATGGCTTGCGATGCAGGAAGCAACCAGCTGACCCGTAATCTTATACGCGGTGCGGAACGGCAGGCCCTTTTTCACGAGGTAGTCCGCCGCGTCCGTGGCGTTGATGAAGCCTTCCGCCGCTGCTTTCCGCATGTTCTCCGGCTTGACCGTCATGGTCGCGATCATCGGTGCGAACACCTGCAAACACATTTTCGCGGTGTCGATTGCGTCGAAGATTGCCTCCTTGTCCTCCTGCAAATCCTTGTTGTAGGCAAGCGGCAAGCCTTTCATCATGGTCAACAGCGTGATCAGGTCGCCGTAGACGCGCCCGGTCTTGCCGCGCACGAGCTCCGCCATGTCCGAGTTCTTCTTCTGCGGCATGATGGAGCTGCCGGTGGAAAATGCGTCTGCAAGCTCGACAAACCGGAATTCCCAGCTCGTCCAGAGGATGATCTCCTCCGAAAATCGGGAAAGATGCGTCATGAGCATACTGATCGCACTGGCGAGCTCGACGCAGAAGTCGCGATCCGCCACCGCGTCGACGGAGTTTGCCACCGCTCCCGCAAAGCCGAGCGAGCTTGCCGTCATGCCGCGGTCGATCGGATAGGTCGTCCCCGCGAACGCACATGCGCCGAGTGGGGAAAGGTTCATGTTCTCTTGCGCGTTGTTGAGGCGCTTGACGTCACGCGAGAGCATGAACGCATATGCCAGAATCCAGTGACCAAAGGTGACGGGCTGCGCGCGCTGCAGGTGGGTATAGCCCGGCATGACCGTCTCCGCGTGCGCCTCCGCGATGGTTGCGATGGTCTCGATGAGCGTTTTGGTGAGCGAGACGAGCTCGACGATCTCTTTTTTGAGCGTGAGCCGCAGGTCGAGTGCGACCTGATCGTTACGGCTTCTTGCGGTGTGCAGCTTTTTGCCGTCGTCTCCGATGCGGCGGGTGAGCTCCAGCTCCACAAAGGAGTGGATATCCTCCGCGAGCGGATCGATCTTGACAAGCCCACACTTGATGTCGTTGAGGATGCCTTCCAGCCCCGTGAGGATATTGTCCACGCTCTGCTGCGAAAGGATGCCAACGCTGCCAAGCATGGCGGCGTGCGCCATACTGCCCGTGATGTCCTCCTCAAACATGCGCGCGTCAAACGCGATGGAGCGGTTGAATGCGTCCGCCAACGCTTCGTTTGCGCCGTTTGTTCTGCCTGCCCAGAGTTTTTCCATTGCGTGTCACCCTCGTCTGTCGTGGTTGCTTCCTTTATTGGTTTGGGAAGCGTATTTTGGGAACGAGCGCCCGCCGGAGGCGGGCGCTTCGCGTTTGCTGCTTGTTTCGTTTGATCTGCGTCTCTACCTGCTTATTTGAACAGGCCGGAGAGGACGGATTTCTTCTTGTTCTTCTCCTGCACCATGGCGTTGACCTTGGTGGGCAGGCCGTAGAGGTTGATGAAGCCTTCCGCGTCCTTCTGGTTGTAGTCGCTCTCGCCGAAGGTGGCGATGGCTTCCGAATAGAGGCTGTAGGGGCTCTCAATGCCGGCCTTGATGATGTTGCCCTTGTAGAGCTTGAGCCTCACGGTACCGGTGACGTTCTCCTGCGTCTTGTCGACGAAGGCTGCCAGCGCCTCCCTGAGAGGAGAGAACCAGAGGCCGTTATAGACGAGTTCCGCGTAGGTGATGGCGAGTTCCGCCTTCTTATGCGCGGTCATCTTGTCCAGCGTGATGGTCTCCAGCGCTTCGTGCGCCTTGTAGAGGATCGTGCCGCCGGGGGTTTCGTAGACGCCGCGGCACTTGATGCCGACGAGACGGTTTTCCACGATGTCGAGAAGGCCGATTCCGTTTGCACCGCCGACTTCGTTGAGGGCGAGGATAATGCTCTTTGCGCTCATCTTTTTGCCATCGAGGGAGACAGGGGCGCCTTGTTCAAACCCGATGGTCACATAGGTGGGTTTGTCCGGCGCGAGCTCGGGGCAGACGCTCATTTCGAGAAAGCCGTCTTTTTTGTAGAGCGGCTCGTTCATCGGATCTTCCAGATCCAGTCCCTCATGGGAGAGATGCCAGAGGTTCATGTCCTTGGAATAGTTCGTCTCGCGGCTGATCTTGAGCGGGATATCGTGCGCTTCGGCATAGTTGATCTCGTCTTCGCGGCTCTTGAGGTCCCATTCGCGCCAGGGAGCGATGACCTTCATGTTCGGCGCAAAGTGCTTGATGGCGAGCTCGAAGCGAACCTGATCGTTGCCCTTGCCGGTGCAGCCGTGGGCGATGGCATCCGCGCCCTCTTTGAGCGCGATCTCGGCGATGCGCTGGGCGATCACGGGACGTGCGAACGACGTGCCGAGCAGATATTCTTCATAGATAGCGCCGGCTTTCATGGTCGGCACGATGAAATCATCGACAAACTCGTTGGTGAGGTCTTCGACGTAGAGCTTGCTGGCGCCCGTCTTGAGCGCTTTCTGCTCAAGGCCGTCCAGCTCGCCCATGCCTTGACCCACGTCGCCCGCGACGGCGATGACTTCGCAGCCGGGGTAGTTCTCTTTGAGCCAGGGGATGATGACGGATGTATCCAGCCCACCGGAATAGGCTAAAACGATCTTCTTAATGTTCGACATGGTACTTGCCTCCAATTGGTGAATTGCATATATATTAATAAATATAGCATAAATAGTCAATAGGTATTTTCATATATTTCAGGATTTATTTGATGTTTTTTAGATTTAGATGTGATCTGCCTGAATAATATACATAGATATGCATATTATTCACTCCAGTGCCCTGAATTGCGGGGATAAATGAAAAGCCAAATGAATAAACCGCCTTGCGGTGTTCGCAAGACGGCTTTTTATGTTGACGCTTTCGCGCCAGAGGAGAGAGCGGGTTGATAGAGGAATAGGGTGAATACGCTTTACACGCACGCGGCGACGGGACACCAGGCTCTGCGCGGCGTGATGCGCCTGCGGCAGACTGCGTCGCGGAAGGCATAGCGCTCCGCGGCAAACGGGGCAAAGCGCTTCGGTGCGCGGGCGTGTTCCTCGCGCGCTTCGGAGATGGCGAGGAGCTGCGTCATAGCGCCGAGGCAGGCGGTGAACGCATACCGCACATCGCGAGAGAGCGTGCAACCCTCCGCGCGATAATCGCGCTTCATACGGTAGATGTCTTTGACGACATCGCGCGCGACTTCCGCGTCCGCAAAGGCGACGCCGGACAGCTTCGATTCTTCTTGCGTATAGTGCGTGCTGAAGTATTCGTTTAACTGCAACTCATACGCGCCGTGCTGCTTGAGGCCGAGGCGAAATTCCGGCGTGTGCGCAAAGGTGAAGTAATCCGTCAGGTAGTGGCAGAGAATGCCGAGGCGCAGCGCATATTCCGGCGGCAGTTGTTCGCCGCGGGTAACGGGTTGCCCCGCGATGGCTTCGGTGAATATATGGATTTCGCGCTGGCATTTCAGCGTGAAGTGCGGGTTTAGTATCAACTCCGGCAAATAGTCCGGCAGCAGGTTGCCGAGGACAAACAATTCGCGGTCGAGCAGGATGCCCTGCGCGGTCAGCGCTTCATATAATAGATGCCCCATGGCATGGTGGGACGCAGATTTCATCTTCTCTCCTTCTCTACTTTCTAGACTTTTCTCTTTTCGTTCTCGTCTATCATAGAGGAAAAGAGTTTGATAAACATCTCATTTCGGTTAAACAAATGTAAATTTTCGCGGTTTTGGATTGTAAAATGACAATTTTAAAGCCGTTTGCATGCGCAAACGGCTTATAGGTTGCGATTAGTATTACTTTTCTGTCATACCATTATGCTTCGTTCGCCTTCTTCTCGCGCAGCGCTTTGAGCACCACATCGGGCGTTAATGGCATGCGCAGGAACCGTACGCCGATGGCGTTGGCAACCGCGTTGGCGATCGCCGGGGCACCCGGCACCATTGTGATTTCGCCGATGCCGCGCGCGCCGTAGGGGCCGGTGGGTTCGGGATTTTCCACGGCTTCCACGATCAGCTCCGGCATGTCTTCAAACGTCGGGATCTTATAGTCCACAAAGCTCGGGTTCATCACGCGGCCGTTTTTGAGCTTGAGCTCTTCATACAGCGCTGTCCCCATCGCCTGCACCATTGCGCCCTCCGCCTGACCTTCATACATCGCGGGGTTGATGACCTTGCCCGCGTCGAAGACGGAGACCATCTTGAGCACCTTGATCTTGCCGGTCTCGGTGTCGACCTCAACCTCCGCGCCGTTGACGCCCATGCTCCAGAACGCGACGGGCTTGGGCGAAAGTCCGCTCTTCTTATCGGCTGCGATGTTATTCGGCACCACGAAGGAACCGACGCCGATCATGGGGCCACCGATGCCGCTCTGATCCGGCAGGGTGAGGCCGAGTGCGAACGTCGCAAGCGGCACCTTCTGATCCGGATAGAACTTGCGGCAGACATAGCCACCCTCCAGATAGAGGTCGTTCTTCCACGTGCCAAACTTGATCTGCGCCAGCTCCAGAATTTTATTGCGCAGGTCTTCCGCGGCGAGCTTGGTCGCGTTGCCCGCGCAATAGGTCGAGCGGGATGCGACGGTCTGCCACTCATATGGGGTATGGTCGGTATCTCCGGTGCGCACGCTGATCTTCTCAACGGGAACCGTCAGCGTCTCCGCTGCGATCTGCGCCATGATGGTGTCCGACCCCTGACCGATATCCTGACACGAGGCGAGCAGGATAAACGTGCCGTCCTCATTCATGCGGATGATAACGCTGCTTGCAACGTCCGTTGGCATGGACGGGGCTTTCCAGCCGCCTGCGATGCCCTTGCCGCGCAATTTTGTCGGGCTGCCGCTGGGCACGCTGGGCTTGTCCAGCTCCATGAGTGCGGAAGCGCGGTCAAGGCACTCCTGATAGCCCGCGACCTCGATGGTCTGTCCCGTCGCGCTCTTGCCGCCCACGCGGATGCCGTTGAGACGGCGCAGTTCCAGCGGGTCAAATCCCATCTCGTGGGCGATCATGTCGATGTTTTGCTCGATGCCGAAGTGGATTTCGCACATGCCAAACCCGCGGTACGGGCCACCGACTGGGTGATTTGTGTAGACGCAGTAGCTGTCGGTCGCGATGTTCTCGATGTCGTAGGGACCTACGCAGCCCCAGCCCGCGGCCTTGACGATATTGACGCCGTATTCCGTATACGCGCCGCCGTCCCAGGCGAGCACGTTTTTGGAGCCTATGATCTTGCCGTCTTTGCGCACGGCGGTCTTAATGTTGATGTGCAGGCCCTGGCGCACGTAGGCGTTCTGGAACTCGTCCTCGCGCGTGTAGGTCATCTTGACCGGGCGACCGGGGTTGAGCATCGCGAGCGGGATGACGATGCCTTCAAGCGTGGTGCCGGCCTTGCAACCGAATCCGCCGCCGACGGCTTTGCTGATCACGCGGATTTTGTTGAGCGGAAAATCAAACGTCTCCGCCAGCGCGCGGCGCACGGCAAAGGGGCTCTGGCAAGCCGCCCAGATGGTCAGGTCGCCGTCCGGCATATACTGCGCGGTGCAGGCGTGCGGCTCGATGGGTACATGCTGCACGTGCGGAATATAAAAGCTGTGGTCGAAGACGCGATCCGCCTCTTCAAACGCCTTGTCCGCATCGCCTTTTCTGAGCACGTAATGGTGCGAGATGTTCGTACCGGGTTTGGGGTAGAAGATCGGCAGCACTTTATAGGAGCCGAGGTCGGGGTGGATGATGGGTGCGTCGGGCTTCATGCCCTCCAGCGCGTCGGTGACGGCGGGCAGCACCTCATATTCGACCTTGACGAGTT
>JBDKRF010000064.1:0-12492 GCA_039683525.1 Clostridiaceae bacterium | reverse complement strand
TAAAAAAGGAGTCGCAGTTTCCTGCGACCCCTTCGCTCCTGCGGAGCGTTATTCCATTGCGTTGAGCTTCTTGTAGTACTCGATCTTTTCCTTCGCTTCCTTTTCGGCGCGCTCGTAGAGCGACTCCGCAACATCCGGGAAGGTCTTCTTCAGCGATGCATAACGCACTTCGCCGAGGATGAAGTCCTTGAAGTTGCCGGTCGGGTCCTTGCTGTCCAGCGTGAATGGATTCTTGCCTTCCGCGGCGAGATCCGGATTGTAGCGGTACAGCGGCCAGTAACCAGCCTCAACGGCCTTCTTCTCTTCCAACTGCGAATGGCCCATGTTGATGCCGTGGTTGATGCAGGGCGCATACGCGATGATGATGCTCGGGCCTTTGTAGGCTTCCGCTTCGTTGACGGCCTTCATGAGCTGGTTCGGGTTTGCGCCCATGGCGACCTTCGCCACGTAGACGTAACCATAGCTCATCGCCATCAGACCGAGGTCTTTCTTCTTCGTGCGCTTACCGGCTGCCGCAAACTTCGCGATGGAACCCGTCGGGGTCGATTTGCTGGCCTGTCCGCCGGTGTTGGAGTAGAGCTCGGTGTCGAGCACGAGAACATTGATGTCCTCATCCATGGCGAGCACGTGATCGAGTCCGCCGTAGCCGATGTCGTATGCCCAGCCGTCGCCACCGATGACCCAGGTGGACTGCTTGGGCAGCAGGTCTTTGCTCTCGAGCAGCTCAGTCGCGAGCTTGCAAGCTTCGCAATCGCAGACCTTGCCGTTCTTCGCCCACTCTGCTTCCCATTCGGTGCCGGAGAGGTCTACGCCGTCCTGCGCCGCCGCAATCAGGCGGTCCGCAGCCGCACGGGATGCCGCGCCGTTGTCTTTGTTGTCGAGCCAGTTCTGCGCTGCTGCGCGGAGCTCGTCGGTGGTGTATTCCGCGGCGATGATCTTCGTCACCACGTCGATGAGGCGGTTACGGCGCTGGGTATTGGCCAGAACCATACCAAAGCCGAACTCGGCGTTGTCTTCAAAGAGGGAGTTCGACCACGCGGGGCCCTGTCCCTTGTCGTTCGTGGTGTAGGGGCACGTCGGAGCGCTGCCGCCGTAGATGGAGGAGCAACCCGTCGCGTTGGCAATCACCATACGATCGCCAAAGAGCTGAGTAATGAGCTTGACATAAGGCGTCTCGCCGCAGCCTGCGCATGCGCCGCTGAACTCGAAGAGCGGCTTCTTGAACTGGCTGCCCTTGACCGTCGCGGTGTTGAGCTCCAGATCCTTCTCCGGCAGTTTCGCGAAGTAGTTCCAGTTCTCTTCTTCTTTCTCGACGGCATCCGCAAGCGGGCGGAACTCCAGCGCCTTGACCTTCGCCGGGCAAACGTCGATGCAGTTGCCGCAGCCGGTGCAGTCCCAGGGGCTGACCTGAATGCGGAACTCGTAGCTTTCAAAGCCTTTGCCCTGCGCCTTCTTGGTTTCAAATCCGGCAGTAGCTGCCGCTTTTTCTTCCGCAGTGACGAGCACCGGGCGAATGACTGCGTGCGGGCAGGCAAGCGAGCACTGGTTGCACTGGATGCAGTTATCGGCGATCCAACGGGGTACGTCAACCGCGATGCCGCGCTTTTCGTACTTGGTCGTGCCGGTCGGCACCGTGCCATCCACGCTGAACTTAGAAACAGGCAGCTTGTCGCCTTCCTGCGCCAGAACCGGCCCGATGAAGTCCGCAAAATACGGATCGTCAGTGGTCTTGACTGCGACGGCGCCATCGGTTGCATTTGCCCAGGACTCGGGATACTTGATCTCTTCCAGCGCGTTGACGCCAAGGTCGATCGCTTCCCAGTTCATCTTGACAACATCGTCGCCCTTCTTGCCGTAGGACTTCTTGGCGGCGGCTTTCATGTATTCGATGGCTTCTTCTACCGGGATCACGTTTGCGAGCTTGAAGAACGCGCTCTGCATGATCGTGTTGATGCGTCCGCCCATGCCGACTTCGCGGGCAAGCTTGATCGCGTCGATGTTGTAGAAGCGCAGCTTCTTCTTTGCAATCGCCTTCTTCAGGGAAGCAGGCAGTTCGCATTCCATCTCGGCGAGCGTCCACGGGCTGTTGAGCAGGAACACGCCGCCTTCTTTGATGCCTTCGGCAACCGCATAGCGCGTCACGTAGGACGGATTATGGCAGGCGACGAAGTCTGCATGGTCGATCAGATACGGGCTCTGAATCGGCTTCTTGCCGAAACGCAGATGCGAAACGGTCAAGCCGCCGGATTTCTTGGAGTCGTATGCGAAATACCCCTGCACATACAGCGGCGTATGATCGCCGATGATCTTGATGGAGTTCTTATTTGCGCCGACCGTACCATCCGCGCCGAGGCCGAAGAATTTGCACGCAATGGTGCCTTCCGGCGAGGCGTTCACCTGACGGGTAACGGTGAGCGACTTGTTGGTCACGTCATCGTTGATACCAACGGTGAAGTGGTTCATGGGCTTTTTGGCTTCGGAATTTTCGAACACCGCGTTCACCATGGACGGCGTGAACTCTTTGCTGCCGAGGCCGTAACGACCGCCGACGACTTCGATGTCCTTGTGTCCGGTCTCAACGAGTGCGTTGAGCACATCCTGATACAGCGGTTCGCCAAGGGAGCCGGGCTCCTTCGTGCGGTCGAGCACGGCAAGGCGCTTCACGCTCTTGGGAAGCGCATCCACGAACTTCGCCGCAACGAATGGGCGATAGAGGCGGACTTTGAGGAGACCGATTTTCGCGCCGTTTTTGTTGAGGTATTCGACGGTCTCTTCCGAAACATCCGCGCCGCTGCCCATGACGACCAGAACAGTCTCTGCATCGGGTGCGCCGACATAGTCAAAGAGGTTGTACTTGCGTCCCGTGAGCTTGGCGACTTCGCCCATGTAGTGCTCAACGATGCCCGGTACCGCGTCATAATACTTGTTGGCTGCTTCGCGACCCTGGAAGTAGATGTCCGGGTTCTGCGCCGTGCCCCCCTGATGCGGATGATCCGGATTCAGTGCGCGTGCGCGGAAGGCCTTGACTGCTTCGGTATCGAGCAGTTTGCCCATATCTTCATAGTCGATGGTTTCGATTTTAGAGACTTCGTGAGAGGTACGGAATCCATCAAAGAAATGGATGAACGGTACGCTGCTCTTGATGGTAGAAAGATGCGACACGAGTGCCATGTCCATGACTTCCTGCACGGAGGCAGCGGCAAGCATGGCAAAACCGGTCTGGCGGCAGCTCATCACGTCCGAATGATCGCCGAAGATCGAGAGCGAGTGCGCAGCCAGCGCGCGAGCGCTGACATGGAACACGCACGGCAGAAGCTCGCCGGAGATTTTGTACATGTTCGGGATCATGAGCAAGAGGCCCTGAGAAGCGGTAAACGTCGTGGTCAGTGCGCCCGCCTTGAGGGAACCGTGCACGGCTCCTGCGGCGCCGCCTTCGCTCTGCATTTCTGCGATGCGGACCTGCTGTCCGAAAAGGTTGGTTCTTCCGTTTGCAGACCAATCGTCCGCAACTTCCGCCATGGGGGAAGACGGCGTGATCGGGTAAATCGCCGCTACGTCAGAAAATGCATACGCTACGTGCGACGCGGCGGTATTACCGTCGATTGTCATGGTTTTTGCCATTTGGTGGATGCCTCCTTAGATATGTATGGAATCGGGGTTACCCATTGATTACCACCTGATATTATATCGCCCGCCACGCACACTGTCAATCAAACCGATCCTCTGTCATCGAATAAAATGCAGGAGTTTCATTCATTTTACAATTAGTCGAACGATTTTATGAAATTGAATTGCAGGATTCCCTGCAAAACAATTTTTCTACCAACTTGAAACGCTTTTTTGTATATAAAGCGAGAAAAACGGGGGCAAAACCCCCGTTCCTATCAATCCCCGTTTGCCTTAGCGCGATTCTCCGAAGAGCTTCCCGCGAAAGCGCTCCAACAGCGACATCAGCGGCAGCCCCAGCGCAAAGCAGGCAATCGCCTGCCCGATTGCAACATAGCCCGCGGCAACCCAAAAGGAAACTTCGAATCCATATATGCTCGTCAACAGCCAACCAACAACGAGCGCGTTGACCACAACCGAGGGCATCGGCGCCAAATACTTGGGAACTTTGTTTCGCAAGGCATAGGTCAAGTAGGCTGCAAGCAGCGTCGCAAGGCTGCCAAACACCACGTCGTAGGCCGCCATACCGGTGAGCAAATTTGCCAGCAGGCACCCGATGAATAACCCCGGCACGGCAGAAAACGTAAAGTATGGCAGGATGCACATCGCTTCCGATACGCGGCATTGGATCAAGCCGGACGAGATCGGGGCCAGGAAAATCGTCAGGAGCGCGTAGATCGCCGCGATGATTGCACCTTGCGCCAGATCCCGTACAGAGAATTTCTTTCGTTTTTGCTGAAGGTCTTCCAATGCTTTCTCCTCCCGTTATCCGAGCGCCGCGGTCAGCAGACGGTCGATTTCCGCTCTGCTGTCAGATGCGGTCTTGTCTTCGTCGATCGAAAGTAATGCGCCGTCTTTGACCGTCCGTTTGCCGCCAACCCAAACCGCATCCGCGGGCAGGTGGTAACCAACGGTGCCAAAGAGGTTTGCTTCGTCGCGTTCCGCTCCCGCCATCTCCAGACGGTCGTAGCGACTGGCAAACAGATCCGCGGCGCATCCCGTCGCGATCTGACCGAGTTTGTTGCGTCCGAGCAGGCGCGCGCTGCCGCGGGTCGCCATCTTGAGTAGATCATATCCGCTTGGTGCTTCTGCGCCATAACGGAGACGGTGCATCAGATATGCCGCGCGCATCTCCTCCATCAAGTTGGAGGCATCGTTGCTCGCGCTGCCGTCGACCGCAAGACCCACCGGAACTTCAAGCCGGAGCATATCGGGGATTCGCGCGACGCCGGAACTCAGCTTCATATTGGAACCGGGGCAATGCGCAACGCCCGTGCCGGTCTTTGCTAAGAATTGCAGCTCTTCATCATTAAAGTAGATGCCGTGCGCATAAAACACGTCGCTGCCGACGAAATCCACGCTCTCCATGTAGGCCAGCGGGCGCATGCCGCGCGTACTCTCGGTAAAGCGCTCCTCATCCTTGGTTTCGCAAAGGTGCGTGTGCAGGCGTACGCCGTAGCTCCGCGCGAGCTTTGCGCTCTCCTTCATCAAGTCAGCGGTCACGGAAAACGGCGAACAGGGCGCGAGCACCACCTGCCGCATGGAGAAGTCGGATGCGTCGTGATATCGTTCGATGGCTTTCCTGCTATCGCGCAGAATTTCATCCGTCGTCTGCACAACGGAATCCGGCGGCAGTCCCCCGTCCTTTCGCGAAAGGCTCATACTCCCGCGCGAACTCACCATGCGAATGCCGAGAGATTCCGCAGCCGAAAACTGGGCGGAGAGTAAATTTCCCGCGCCGTTGGGAAAGACGTAATGATGGTCAAAACAGGTCGTGCAGCCGTACTTCATCAGTTCGCCCATGCCGCTCAGCGAGCTGAGACGCACGGTGTCTTCGTTAAGATGCGCCCAGATATCGTAGAGCGCGGTGAGCCAGTCAAAGAGCTCCAGATTCTGCACGTGCCGCAGGTTTCTCGTGAAGTATTGATAGAGATGGTGATGCGTGTTGATCAACCCCGGATAGAGGATCCATCTGCTTGCGTCGATCACCTCATCCGCTTGCACGGATCCGAGTTTTCCGATGGCGGTGACGACCCCGTTTTCCATCAGCACATCCGCCCCGCGGAGAATCGAATCGTTGTCGTCACAGGTGACGATGCAACGCGCGTTTTGTAAGAGTGTTTTCATGCATTCGCTCCTTGCCGTCTCATGCGGCGAAGCCGCTCCAAGAGCGCTAACCCTTGTAAGATGCGGCTGTATTTGCTATACTGAATTACCGTTTTACCCGAAAATCACACACTTTTTGTGTCCTTCGGAATTTATTTTATCATAATGCGCGCGCAAACCACAAGAACGCGCGCATACTTGTTAGGACAGGAGTAAAAAACATGACCCCGAACGCGCTCATCGAAATCGTCAACGTCGGGTTTCAATATACGGGTGCTGAAAAAGCCGCACTGAAGAACATCAGCCTCTCCATTCAAAAAGGCGAGGTAGTCGCCATCGTCGGCCATAACGGCTCCGGCAAGAGCACGCTTTGTAAGATGCTCAACGCGTTGTTGTTGCCCTCCGAAGGCACCGTCACGGTTGACGGCATGGACACACGTGACGAGGCGCATCTGCTTGAGATTCGTCGCCGTGTGGGTATGGTATTTCAAAACCCGGATAACCAGCTCGTCACCACCATCGTGGAAGAGGACGTCGGATTCGGGCCGGAAAACCTGGGTGTCCCTCCGGCGGAGATTCGCGCACGCGTCGACGCCGCGTTAAGCGAGGTCGAGATGAGCGCGTATGCCGAGAAGGCGAGCCACGCGCTCTCCGGCGGGCAAAAGCAGCGTGTCGCTATCGCGGGTCTTCTCGCCATGCAGCCGGAGGTGCTCGTGCTCGACGAAGCCACCGCTATGCTCGACCCGCGCGGACGCGAAGAGGTACTCTCCACCGTTCGCAAGCTCAATCGCGAACGTGGAATGACCGTCGTCATGATCACGCAGTTCATGGAGGAAGCGCTGGGCGCGGATCGCGTCTTCGTCCTCTCCGAAGGCAGGCTCGTCATGGAAGGTACACCAAAAGAGGTCTTTAATGAGCGCGTACTGCTGGAAGAGAGCCGTCTGGATGCGCCCGCTTTCGTCAAGCTACGCGATGAGTTGATCACCGCGGGATTGCCGATTTCGCATGAGGCAATGACGTGTGATGCGCTCGCCGATGAACTCGGCCGCGCACTCCATTCCAAATCAAACCTGAATCATTGATCAATAAGGATAAAACATGCCAATCATCATCGAAAAACTCAGTCATACGTACCTGCCGGGAAGCCAGCTGGCCTATCCCGCGCTTGCGGATATTTCGCTGACCATTCAGGACGGCGAATTCCTCGGCATCATCGGCCACACCGGTTCCGGCAAGAGCACGCTGATACAACATCTCAACGGCCTTCTGCTCCCGACCGCCGGAAGCGTTCTGGTAGACGGACTCGACACGCGCGAGAAGAAGCTCAGAAAACAGATCCGGTCTCTGGTCGGTATGGTATTTCAATACCCCGAATATCAGTTATTCGAGGAGACGGTCGCGCGCGACGTTGCGTTTGGACCTAGGAACATGGGTATGCCGGAAGCCGAGATCGAAACGCACGTGAACGAGGCACTTCGTCTCGTGGGACTCAATCCGGATGAGTTTGCGGAGAAGTCACCCTTTGAGCTCTCCGGCGGCGAAAAGCGCCGCGCCGCTCTGGCGGGCATTCTCGCCATGCGCCCGAAATTTCTCGTACTGGACGAACCCATGGCGGGGCTTGACCCGCGCGGTCGTCACGAAATCCTCGCGCTGATCGAATCCCTCCGCCGCGATTTCGGCACGGGCATCGTCATGGTGTCTCACTCCATGGACGATGTCGCTATGTTCGCCGACCGCATCGCGGTGCTCGATCAAGGTTCGCTATTTATGGTCGATACACCCGAAGCCGTGTTTTCGCACAGCGCAGAGTTATTGGAGATGGGGCTGAATCTGCCGCAGGCGACCCAGCTCGTCCGTGCACTTCGCACGCGCGGCGTCGAAATTGAACGTGATTATTTCCGCATGGACGAACTCGCGGAGGATTTGATCGGGAGGTGGAACCATGAACGCTAACATCTCTCTGGGTCAATACCTGCCGGGTAACAGCGTCGTCCACCGTCTCGACCCGCGCACAAAGATTTTTCTGATGGCGATCTATATTGCGGTCGTATTTGTAGTCAAGACGCTTCCCGTGTTCATTCTGCCCGTCGTGCTGTTGATCGCGATCTTCGCATTTGCGCAGGTTCCGGCAAGCTACTTCTTCTCGTCTCTCAAGCCGATGAAATGGCTGCTGGTGTTCATGTTCGTCATCAACCTCTTTGCTACACAGGGCAGTACGGTTTGGTTTCAATGGAAATTCATCAAGCTCACGCAAGAAGCGGTACAACAGGCGGTCTATATCACGCTTCGCCTCGTTCTGCTCGTAGCGGGCACCTCGATTTTAACGCTGACCACATCCCCCATCGCGCTGACCGATGGTCTTGAAAAGCTCATGTCGCCGCTACGTAAGCTCCATTTTCCCGCGCACGAGCTTGCGATGATGATGACCATCGCGCTGCGGTTTATTCCCACGTTGATGGAGGAAACCGACCGCATTCAAAAGGCGCAGATGGCGCGCGGCGCGGACTTTGAGAGCGGCAACATCTTTCAGCGGGCAAAGAGCATGATTCCCGTGCTGGTTCCGCTGTTTGTCTCCGCGTTTCGCCGAGCGGACGAACTCGCCATGGCGATGGAGAGCCGCTGCTATCACGGCGGCGAAGGGCGAACGCGCATGCGCGAGCTGCATTTTCACGCGCGCGACCTCATTGCGACGCTCCTGCTCGTGGCTTTCCTCGTCGGCATCATCATTCTGGAGAAGCTGCCGCTATGAGCCGCCGCATCCGCGTGATCGTACAATACGACGGGACGAATTATGTCGGCTGGCAGTTGCAGGAAAACGGCATCTCCGTGCAGCAGCGTCTGAACGAAGCTGCTCTTTCGATCACGGGCGAAACAATCCAATTCCACGGCTCCGGCAGAACGGACAGCGGCGTACACGCAAACGCGCAGGTCGCGCACTTTGATACCGGAGTGCGCATGCCCGCGGATAAGTTTGCCATCGCGCTGAATATGCGTTTGCCGCGGGATATCCGCGTGCTCTATAGCGAAGAAGCGCCGGAAGATTTTCACGCCCGCTTTTCCGCGAAAAACAAGACCTATCGCTTTACCGTCCAAACCGGGCTGCATGCGGATGTGTTTACGCGAACCACCGCGCTGCATGTCCATACCCCGTTGGATGTTTCGCGAATGCAGCGCGCGGCGGCGTTCGCACTCGGCGAGCACGACTTCTCCGCGTTTATGAGCGCAGGTAGCAAGCTGGAGCATACAGTTCGCACGGTAACCAGAAGCGAATGGCGACAAGATGGAAAATACCTTTTCTATGAAGTGAGCGCAAACGGCTTTCTCTACAACATGGTTCGCATCCTAGCGGGTACTTTGCTGGAAGTCGGCGGCGGAAAGCTGCCGGAAGACGCAATCGCGCGCGCATTGACCAGCGGCCTGCGTTCGGACGCAGGCGCAACTGCGCCCCCACACGCGCTCTGCCTACAGCGGGTACAATATGAAGACTTTGATACCGACGAGGTGTTGAGCCGCAAATGAGCAATCGAGCCGAGATGGAACGCAATATGCGTCTTGCACTAGAGGAAGCAGCGCTCGCGTTTGCCGCGGGTGAGGTTCCCGTCGGAGCGGTACTGGTGCGTGGCGGCGAAGTCGTCTCCCGCGCGCACAATCTGGTGGAAACGCTTCATGACGCAACCCAGCACGCGGAACTCATTTGTCTGAGCGAGGCGATGGGAAAACTCGGCGCGCGCTTGACCGACTGCACGCTCTACGTCACGCTGGAACCCTGCGCTATGTGCGCGGGTGCTTGCGTCAACGCAAAGCTTGGTTCGCTCGTCTTTGGCGCGTTCGACGAGGTCGCGGGCTGCTGCGGCTCAAAGATGGATCTCACCGATCAGTGTTTTCTGCACAGCGTGGAAACCTGGGGCGGCATTCTGGAAGAACCTTGCAAGGCTCTGCTAACTAGATTCTTTCAGGCGCTCCGCTGACGGGCGCTTTTTGTTTGCAACTCATTCTATTCATAAGTAAAAATTGCATTTCATGATTCTCGAACGCAACAGAATCGTGTATGATAAGCAAGGAATCGAATCTATGGCATGGGAGGATTTCGCATGGACTTTTTACGCCTTCTCGAAGCAATCCGCACACCTTTTCTGGACACGGTCTTTCAGTTTTTCACGTTCTTTGGCGAGGAGACGATCTTCATGGTCGTCGCCATGGCATTCTTCTGGTGCATCGATAAAAAGACGGGCTATCTTCTGCTGTATGTGAGCTTCCTAGGCAACATCATCAACACGTTCCTCAAGCTCATCTTCCTCGTTCCCCGCCCCTGGGTGCTCGATAAAAACTTCACCATCGTCGAGAGCGCCCGCGCGGAGGCAACGGGATATTCCTTCCCGAGTGGACACACGCAAAATTCTGCGGGGTTGTTCTTCGGCGTTGCCCGCGCGCGAAAGGAAACGTGGATCCAGATCGTATGCATTGCGATCGCGCTTCTGGTCGCGTTTTCCAGAATGTATCTGGGCGTGCATACGCCTGCGGACGTTCTGGTTTCCCTCGGCGTTGCACTCGTCCTGGTACTCGCGGTCTATCCGCTGCTCAACCGCGCCTGGGACAACGCAAAGTGGTTTGCCCCGCTCGTCGGCGTGGTGCTCGCTGTCGGGATCGCGCTCATTCTCTATATCGAGCTGGTGCCGATGCCAGCAAACGCGATTGCGGAGTTTTCGCTCAGCTGCAACGAGTCCGGCTATAAGATGGTCGGCGGCGCGTTCGGCTTTGCGGCCGTGCTTTGGCTGGAACGCAAATACATCAACTTCTCCGTCAAAGCCGTTTGGTGGGCGCAGTTGCTCAAGCTCGTAATCGGTCTCGGCCTCGTCATCGCTGTCCAATCTCTCACCAAGGCGCCGCTACTTTCGCTCTTTGGCGGGCATAACGCCGGCAACGCCGTTCGCTATTTCCTGATGGTACTCGTCGGTGGCGCGCTTTGGCCGATGACATTCAAATTCTTTGGTAAACTCGGCCTAAAGAAGGCTTGAGCTGCGTAAACACAAAGCATCCCGCTGATCGGCGGGATGCTTTTTTGTGTTTCAAATCAGTCGTTTAGTGGATGAGTCCGCGCAGGATCAGCGCAAGAATCAGGGCTACGCCGACCACGCCACCATAGACCATCCAGACCTTCTTCTTGATCCGCTGTTCTTTCTCGGTGTCATCCGCAGAGGGTTGCTTATCGCTGGTCACCGCGTTTTCCATCGCATCAAGCGCGCGATCTAGAATGCTCTTTCTCTGCCCCTGCTCCTGCGGCTGCTCTTTTGCGCTGGATACCTGGGGTCGATTCTGCGGCGCATTATTCTTGATTGGTGGAAGCGTACTGTTGACGTCCTCGTCCGTGACATCCGGGCATATCGCGCCAACCTCAACGCAAGCCAGCGCATGGCGGTAATCAAACACGTTCGCAACCCGGCGATATCCCGCGGCATCGCTCGTCTGCCACAAAAACTCAAAGAACTGCGGCGGAATGTTTGCATGCGGTTGAATGCCGTCTCCAAAAACCGCAAGACCCGTCATCGATTCGTAGAGCGTCTTGCCGATCGCGGCAAGGTCGGTCCATGGCTCGGTGTCGTCCACTTCCTGCCGTGCGCGAAGGCCCGCTTTTGCCGCGCCGAAATCGATGAGCTTCACCGATCCATCCGTGCAGAGAAAGATCGAACGCGCGTTGATGTCGTAATGCAGCGAGTTCAGGCTGTGTACGACCAATAGCGCATCCGCAAGAGATGCCGCGATGTACATCGCCTCGTCGGGATAGAGCTTGCGCCGCCGGAGCTGCAAATACCGCTCCAGCGTCACGCCGGCGAGCCGCTCCATGATAGCATACGACGTGCCGTTTTCAAAAAACGCCGTGTAGACGGTGACGAGGTTCTCGCTTCCCTTCGCATCCGTCAGCGCCAGATGCTGCCGGTAAAACATCTCGCTGCCGAGGAAAAACAAGGCTCCGCACGCTTGGTTCTTCGGCGTGAGCGCAAAGCTTTTTTCCACGCGCTGCGCCAGCGCGTAAGGAAAGTATTCCTTGATCGCGATGCGTGTGCCCGTCTTCTCGTCATGTCCGAAATAGGTAATGCCGTATGTGCCGCGTCCCAGTACGCCGTCGATGGTGTATCTCCGATGTAGTGTCGTGCCGACCGGCAGTAGTTCGCTCGGTTCCAGTTCCTCCGCCATGAGTTGGATCATTGTGTACGAAAATTCCCCTTTACTCCCAGTTATCCCAAACTTACTGCACTTACTCGCAGGATGAAATGATCCGCTCGATCATTAATAGCCAATCGCGTTTGCAAACAATAGCAGCGCGCAGGTTAGCGCGAGCACTGCCGCTTGAATCTTCGCGCTCCACTTAAACCACTTTCCGTATCCGATGCCAACAATGCCAAGCGAGATGAGCAGCACCGGATTGGTCGGATAAAACACATTGGAGAACCCGTCTCCAAAGGCGTAGGCAAGTACGGCGATCTGGCGCGAGATCCCGGAGAGATCCGCAATCGGCGCAATCAAGGGCATCAGCAAAAACGCTTTTGCCGATCCGCTGGAAATAAACAGCTCCAATATCAGCGCGAGCGCGTAAATCATCAGAACGACGATTCCGCTCGGTGCGTTCTGCGTATGCTGCACGGTTTGATAGAGAATCGTATCGAGAATCTTCGACTCCACGATGGTGTATCGAATCGAGTTTGCCTTGAGGATCAAGAGCAC
>JBDKRF010000063.1:0-4600 GCA_039683525.1 Clostridiaceae bacterium | reverse complement strand
GCGATGCATACCCTCATCGTTACATTGGTACTCGCGATCTCTGGCACGTTCCTGCTAAGCCAGTCGATCAGCACGCTTGAGACCCAGCGTGACTTCTTCGATAAGCACAACGCCGCGGATCAGGCCTACTACATCACGCAGGTGCAGAGCTACCTGAAGGAGTATGACGGGTTGAAGGCCGGTACCACAGAGTATAAGGAAGTTGCGACAGCGGTTGGCGCGGAGATTGCGGCAGACGATATCGTCAGCAAGTTCCAGCTCGACCCGGAATATGTGCCCGCGCTGAGCGATGCGATGGTCATCCTCAAGACGGCGGATGGTGAGGAACAGGAGCTGGGCAGGCTTGGCGCGTTTGACGCAAAGTCGCTGACCACCTCCAATGGAACGTACTCCATCAAGATTGACGACCTCAAGAGTGGCGACGAGAGCGCGGCAAACATCCATTTCCGTGATCAGCGCACGCTGACCATGCGCGTTTGGGTGCGTCTTGCCGCAACCCTGTTGCCGGCACTGATGCTGCTGCTTTCGCTGTATATTCAGAGAAAGAAGTTCTTCATCGATGAGAACTATTATGATCAAATGATGTTGGAAATTGACGGCCGCAAAGAAGAGGAGAGCTCTCTTTCGTAGCTCCAATATGATAAGGGACGATAAACGCGCCGAGTGATCGGCGCGTTTGTTTTAGCATCATGAATAATTGGATCGCTTATCTCACCCATTCCGATGCTTCGGGGAAGAATTGCATGTGCAGATGATTTTTAAAAATTATCTCACCCATTCCGAAGCTTCGGGGAAGCAGTGCATATGCATCGGCGAAAGCGCCCGGTAGCCGTCGGAAAGACCCATGCATTTGCGTAGACCAAACCGTATCGAGCGGAGCTTGAAGTACATGCAGATATCCGCAACCATCTTTTCTTCAAACTGGCTTTTGTGGCAGGCGAGCGCCTCCGTCCGCGCGGAGAACGTTTTCCTCACGCCAAGATAAGCATTCGGCTTGTCCGTATAATAAAACGCCAGCGCTTTGACCGCGTGGCTGCCTTCGGAACCGATGCTCTTCATCACGCTCTCAAACGGTGCCATATTCATGCTCATTTTAGCGGCAAGCCCCGTCTTGATATGATCGAAGTGGCATTCGCTGATGACGTTTGGATCGGGCGCGAACACGACGTCCGGCTGAAGACGCACGATCTGCTTGGCAATCTCGCAGGCTGCGTCCTCCATGGCATACATGCCGCCATCGTGAAACGGCAAAAACGTCACGTCGGTGACACCAAGCAGCTTTGCCGAGGCAAGCGCCTCCCGCTGGCGAATCGCGACCAGTTCATCGCCATACAGCGCGGGATTGATCGCGCCCATGCGCCCGTCGGTGAGGATCACAAACGATACCTGCTTGCCCGCTTGCGTCAACGCGCGCGCGCTTGGCGAGCAGGCGACCTCGATATCGTCCGGATGCGGGCCGATGAAGAGGTAGCGCTCGAATGCGTCGAGCTTCGGAATCGGAGCGACATGCTTTAAAATCGCGGAAAACATCAATGATTCCTCCTGATCCGGTACGATAGCGGCTTCTGTTCCACAGTATATCACCTGCGCCGCGTTGCCGAAAGACACGGTGCGGCGTATAATGAAAATTGCATCGGACAAATACTCTCTGGATGCCACGAAGGGAACGGGTAATCAACGATGACAATTCCGCAGGTACGAAAGCAGCGCATCCAGCCGGGAACGATATTGGTCAACCGCCGCGCGGTCCGGCTCGACGCGGCGCTGGAAGACGCGCGGGAAGGCGTGCTTGCCATGCTTGGCCTGGGTGAAGCGAACCCCGGCGAAGCGGGCGTGATGATCCAGTTTCGGATGAATGCGGCGTTGGAGCCGGAGCAATATACGATAACGACGGGCAGAAAAGACGTGATTGTGGAAGCGGGCGGCATTCCCGGCGCGGTATATGCGGCGTCGACCATTGCGCAGCGCTGCGCCGCGCACGATGACACGCTGTCGTACGGTGAAATCGAGGATGCGCCAACGTATCCATGGCGCGGCCTTTTGGTTGACGTATGCAGACATTTTTTCCCGATGCAGACGCTCAAGACGATCGTCGACCTGCTCGCATACTACAAATACAACCGCCTGCACCTGCACCTGAGCGAGGATCAGGGGTTCCGGTTTGAGAGCGAGCGGTTTCCGCTGCTCAACAGCGTCGGCTCCTACCGGAAGAGTACGTTTGTCAAACACGCGGACTTCAAAGGGCAAGACGGCGTTCCCCACGGCGGCTATTATACGAAGGCGGAACTTCGCGAGCTGGTGCGCTATGCAAAAGCGCGCGGTATCGAGATCGTACCCGAAATCGACATGCCGGGGCACGCGCTCTCGATGATTGCGGCATATCCCGATCTGGCGTGCGTGAGCGAGCCAGTCGAGGTTGCGACGCGCTTTGGCGTGACGGATTTTTCGAAGAAGCTCTTTTGCGCGGGGAGCGAAAAGACATTCGAGCTTTTGTTTTCGCTGCTCGACGAAGTGATGGAGATCTTCCCGTTTCCCTATCTTCACATCGGCGGGGATGAGGCGCTCAAGAGCGAGTGGAAACGCTGCGAACGCTGCCAGCACGTCATGCGCGAACAGGGACTCAAGGATGAGCGTGAGTTGCAGGGATATTTTCTCAACCGCGTGATCGGGCATCTTGCCTTGCACGGACGGGAGGCAATCGTTTGGAACGACGGGCTTTGCGATGGGCTCGATCCGCGCGCCATCGTGCAGCATTGGACGCCGTGGTTTCTCGAAGGGCCGGGGCGCACGATACGCCGCGTCAACGCGGGCGGCCGCGCTATCCTGAGCCCGTATCTGCACCTGTATTACGACTATCCCTACGCGATGACGCCGCTGAAGAAGACGTTCGGCTACCGACCTACCCTGCGTGGTGTGCGAAAGAAAAGTCAAGACAGCTACCTTGGCGTGGAAGCTGCGATCTGGACGGAATGGATCGACACGGAGGAGAAGCTCTTTTTCAACACGCTTCCGCGTCTTGCCGCGACGGCGGAGACAGGCTGGGCTGCGCGGGAGAAGCCGTATTATGATCGCTTCACGCTGGAACTTGAGCCGCACTACCGTCTCTATGAGCGGCTGGGGCTGACGTACGCAAAGCATGCGGAGAAACCCTTGTCGCTGTTTCAGCGTATACGAGGTGTACTGACATTTGCCAAAGATGAAACGCATGCGGAGCTACTTGAACAGAACAAAGAATAACAACTATCATAATTTTGAAACCCATGTGGAACTGCTTGAACAGCGTAAAAAAGTAATATCAATAGACAGAAATGCGAGGAAGATAGAATGAACGAAACATTGAACAACCTCAAAACTCGCCGGAGCATCCGCTCCTTTTTACCCAAACAGGTGGAGAAAGACCTTCTTGAGCAGGTGCTGGAGGCGGGGACGTTTGCGCCCACAGGCGGCGGAAGGCAGACGCCGGTGATCGTCGCCGTACAGGACGAAGCGACGGTCAGGCAGCTCTCCCGCATGAACGCACAGGTGAATGGCAACAAGAGCGATCCGTACTACGGCGCACCGACGGTGCTGGTTGTGCTCGCGGAGCGTTCGCGCGGAACCTTCCTGCTGGACGGTGCCTCCGTAATGACCACGCTGCTCAACGCGGCGCACGCGGTGGGCTTGGGCTCCTGCTGGATTCACCGCGCTAAGGAGATGTTTGAGAGCGACGAAGGTAAGGCGCTGCTTAAACAGTGGGGCGTTGAGGGTGACTTCGAAGGGATCGGCCAGGTGATATTGGGATACGCGGCAGGCCCCGCGCCCGAACCCGCGCCGCGCAAGGCGAACTATATTTTTCGCGTGTAAGCAGACACGATAAACCGCTATGCGACTCATCCGATTGCTCAAAAAATATAGCACAGGGCACGCTGTGATCGAAACCGCGGAGATACGCTTCGATCCCGCGTTTCGCTCGGCCTGCGAACAAAACGCCTGCGGCCTTTACGGCGCGTGCTGGATGTGTCCGCCGGATGTGGGCGAAATTGACGCGCTGATTGCGCGGGCAAAGTCGTATGAGCACGCGCTTGTGTTTCAAACCGTGCGGGAGATTGCGGACTCGTTTGATATCGAGGGCATGCAGCATGCGGCAAGAGCGCATAATCGTCTCATTTCGCGCATTCGCCGCGCGGCGGAGAAGGACGATATCAACTGCTGGCTGCTCGGCGCGGGCGCTTGCGGCGGGTGCAAGACCTGCGCGAAAAAATCGGGCGAGCCTTGCCGGCATCCCGACCGCGCGGTGGTTTCGCTGGAGGCAGCAGGCGTGGATGTGGTCGAGCTCGCGAAACAGTCCGGTCTGCAATATATGAACGGAAAGAACACGGTGACCTATTTCGGCCTAGTCCTGTTCCACGGCGTGTGGAACGAATAGCTTCTCGTTTTTCGCCGCCTCGCGCGGCGATTTTTGTTTTACAGAGGCAAAAAAACACGATATACTCTCTACCAAACCGGAAGCGAAACAAAGGAGCAGCGCATGAAGATTCTCGTTTGCAACGTTGGCAGCACCTCGCTGAAATACCGCCTGTTTGACCTCACAAACGGGGAAGAGACCCTTTCCGAAGGGCGC
>JBDKRF010000062.1:0-15632 GCA_039683525.1 Clostridiaceae bacterium | reverse complement strand
ATCAGCACCGGAAGCGAGGTCACGCGCGTCAATTCCGAAAAACACACCGCGTCCCTCGCGGATGGCAGCGAAATCGGCTATCGCCAGCTGATTTGGGCGGCGGATCAAACGGCGTTTTATCGTGCGCTCGGCGAAGAGTTGCCAAAGCCGATTGCGGCAAAAAAGGAGCTCGCACTGAGCAGCCACGGCATCGACTCCATCCTCACGCTATATGTCGGCGCCAATATCCCGCCGGAGGAAGCGCAGGAAGCCAGCGGCCCGCATGCGTTTTATACGCCCAGCACGACGGGGCTTTCGACGCTGCCGAGTTGGCGCGAAATTCCGGCAGACGACATCGACGCGCTGAAGCACTGGGTTGTGTCGTATCTGGAATCGACAACGTTTGAGATCTCTGTCCCCGTTCTGCGCGATTCCACGCTTGCGCCCTCGGGCAAGACCGGCTTTATCATCAGCACGCTGTTTGATTACGATCTGACGCGGCGCTTTGAGGGGGCGGGCGAATACGCAGCGCTCAAGTCAATTGCGGAGGAGACCATCCTTCGGGTGCTCGGCGCGACGATCCTCCCGCGTTTTCGCGAGAGAACCGAGTTCGCGCTGTGTTCTACCCCGCTGACCATCGAGCGCGAGACTGGAGCCCGTCATGGCGCCATCACCGGTTGGGCGCACACGAACCACCCGATGCCCGCCGTACACGAATTCGGCAGCATTGCAAAGTCGACCGAAACGGGAATCCCGGATGTGCTGCAATGCGGCATGTGGACGTTTAGCCCCGCCGGACTTCCCGTCTCCATCATCACCGGAAAACTCGCCGCCGATCAAGCCGCCAAGCGATTGCAAAAGCGGAGCAAGCGACCATGATTCGTTTTTGGTTTGATCTCGTCGTGATCCTGCTTGGCTTCGGCGCATCCGCGCTGCTGTTTTGGCGGATTCCGCACCTCCCGCGCGGCGGGAAACCATCACAGCTGCGGCTATCGATCATCATTCCCGCCCGCAATGAGGCAAAAACCCTGCCGCTGCTATTGCAAGATTTACAGACGCAGGATTTTGCTCCTTATGAAATCATTGTGGTCAACGATGATTCGCAGGACGAAACCGAATCGGTTGCGCGCGCGTATGGCGCCACCGTCCTCTCCGTACACGACAAACCCGCAGGCTGGGTTGGTAAATGTTGGGCCTGTCAGGTGGGTGCCGAAGCCGCAACGGGAGATTCGTTCCTGTTTCTGGATGCGGATGTTCGCCTCTCATCCGACGGATTAAGCCGCATCGCGGCGGCGCACGAGGCGCATGGCGCCGTGTCTGTGCAGCCGTATCACGCGGCACAACGCTGGTATGAGCAGAACGCACTCCTGTTTAATCTGGTGCAGGTCGGCGCAAACGGTACCGCTCTGCCGCGACAAATAGACCTCGGCCTGTTTGGGCCAGTCATCGCACTCTCGCGAGACGATTATTTCGCAATCAGCGGGCACGAATGCGTCAAGTCCGCCGTCGTGGAGGATCAAGCGCTTGCGGAGCAGATGCGAAGAGCGAATATCCCGTTTCAAACGTACATCGGCGATGTTGGCGTTTCCTTTCGGATGTATCCCGCTGGCTTTCGCCTGCTCTGGCAGGGGTTTTCGAAGAACCTCGCGACCGCGGCAATTAAAACACCCGTTTGGCTGTTTCTGCTGGTTGTGGTGTTCATCGCATCGATCACCTCTGTGCCGCTCAATCTTGTGGAGTCTCTGATCAAAGGCGCACAGTTTGTCTGGCTCTATGCCGCGCTTTATGTCGTCTGGGTCGTCATCCTGTTTTTCATCAGCGCGCGCGTCGGCAAATTTCACCCGCTTGCGGTGCTGTTTTATCCCCTGCCGCTGCTCGTGTTCTTCGCCGTATTCATCCATTCGTTTGCCATTCGCCTGTTTCACGGAAAAGTGAAGTGGAAAGGACGAGCCATCGAGCTCGAACGCTGAAGCATGCAGATTTTCTTTCTCAATGCTCCCCTCACCATAACGCTGTTTTTCGCGATCTGGGGCACGGTTCCGATGCTGCTGGCGTATCTGTGTTTGCAGATTCCAGACCGTTTCTTTGAGCCGACCCGCTTTCTCTGGCGCGCGCACCGATTTGAGCGCAATGGGCGCCTCTATGAGCGCGTGTTCCAAATACGTCGTTGGAAGCATCGCTTGCCGGATGGCGGCGGTGTCTGGAAAAAGAATAGCTACAAAAAGCGAACCCTCGCCGATTATTCCGAAGCAAACCTGCATAAGTTTCTAATCGAAACCTCCCGTGGGGAGCTGATCCATTGGCTTGGGATACTGCCTTTCTGGGTATTCGGCCTGTTTGCCCCGCCAGTCGTGATCTGGATCATGCTTCTCTATGCGCTCATCGTCAATCTGCCCTGCATCCTCGCCCAGCGGTACAATCGCCCGCGCGTCTACGCACTTTACAAACGGTTGTATCCAAATTCCATACACACACGAGAGAGTACATAAAAAAACCGTCGGTTTTGCCAACGGTTATACGAATAACAGAACGATTGCAAAACATCGGCGGAGCCCCATCCCGGAGCGCTCCGCCGATGCATTGTCTTGCCGATTTTTGAATGAAGTCACTGTTTCTATACGATTAGAATTAGAAGAAGAACAGTCCAATTGCCCCGGGGCCGACATGCGAAGACGTGCAGGGCTCAAAGTAATCCACCGAGACGTCAAGATCCGGGTAACGCTCTACGATGTCCGCCGCGAGCAGGTGCGCCTCGTCCTCGCATCCGGTGTGCGTGATGCCGACGTTTCGATTCTCCGCTTTGGAAACATGGAGCCGCTCAAACTGATCCAGAAGACCCTTGATCGCCTTTTTGCGTCCGAGAATCTTGAGATCCAGCACAAGCCTGCCCTCTTCGTCGCCCTTGAGAATGGGCTTGAGATGTACGATGCTGCCCGCCAGCGCCGCGCTGCCGGAGATGCGGCCGCCGCGCTTGAGGAAGTTCAGGTCGTCCACCATAATGAAAGAGTGGATCTCGTGGCTCCTGCGCTCCGCATGTGCCGCGGCTTCCTGCGCGCTTGTGCCGCTGTCGCGCAGCTTGACCACTTCACGCAGAATCATTCCTTCGCCGATGACCGCCGAGAGTGTATCCACCACGAGGACGCTGCGCTCGGGATATTTCTTTTGCAGTATCTCGGCTGCAACTTTTCCCGCGCCGCAGGTTCCGCTGATGCCGCCCGCCATACCGAGGTAGAGGACATCTTCCCCCGCCTGTAACCTTGGTTCAAACGCGCTGAGGAAAGCGGATGTGTTGACCATCGAGGTCTTCATGACAAGCGTGCTGTCCTCCCGCATGCGCTGGAAGAATGCTTCGCTGTCAAATACCACGCCGGGCTGATAGCAGATCACCTCTTCTTCGTTAAGGGAGAGTGTTAAGGACACGACCTCGATGCCGCTAGCGGTATACTCCGCTTCGGTCAGGTTTGCGGTCGAATCAGTAAAAAGTGCGAATGACATTGTTTGTTGCACCTCGTTTGCTAGTTTGTTATACTATATTAACTGATATTGTTAATTATGTAAAGGACTTCTGTACAGAAACAGTAGACCAGATAATCAGATTTTCCCTTTTATAGTTGAAAGCCGATTGAAGGTCTTTGTGTATGATGTTTTCTGCCAAAGCAGAGGTAAGCCATAAAGGCATTTTGGAAAGCCTAGTTTAGATGAATCTGAAAGGCAACCTGAGAACGGCATTTATGGAACAGGTCATGATGGAAAGGAGCGCCGCATATGGGATATGACAAACAGCAGGTCGCGGAAAAGCTGAATCGCTGGGAGCACTTTCTGTATTCCTACCGCCTGCCGGAATGGGAGGATTTGCCGCAGATCGACCTGTATCTCGATCAAGTGATCGCGCTGGTCAACCAATATCTCGGCTTTTTTGTCTATGATCCCACCGAGGAGAAGCTGCTTACTCCTTCCATGGTGAATAACTACGTCAAGCAACGCCTGATTCCCGCGCCTGTTCGCAAGAAATATGGCAGGCGGCATTTCGCGCTGCTGCTAATGATCTGTACGTTCAAGCAATCCATCAGTATGGCGGCGATGGCCGATATGCTTCCGCCAGACGACGAAGAGTTGATTCATCAGGAGTATGTGCGCTTTACCGCGTCCTATCTGCGTATTTCTCGCTACGTGGTGCAGCAGGCGAAGGCGAGCGCTGAACCTATCTATGATGAAGCGAGCGACACCGGCACCGAGGTGAGCGATCTTGTGGTCGGCTCCGCGATTGCGGCGAGCTTTGCGCGGCTGCTTGCGGGCAAGCTCATCGCGCTGCATCTGCCACCCGACGCAGCACCCGTTGAGCCTCCGATCGAAACAGAATAAAGCAACAATATCGCAACATCAAAGGAGCTGCCGAAAAATCGGCAGCTCCTTGTGCGTTAGATATGTGGGTTAGTGATCCGCAAGATTTGTGTGCGGAAATTAGGATTCGGTTTTGAGGTCGCGCAGCATCCGCGCGGCAAACGCGTCGATCCTCTCCTGAATGCCTTCCGCCTGCATCGCCTCGCCGGGATTGTTTGCGGTCTGCATCAGGCAATAACGCGGCGGCAGCGCGAAGGTCTTATTGAGGCAGAGCGCACCGATCACCTGCTGGGCGATGATGTCGCTGCCGCTGTAGCCGGAGACGATGACCGCGTAAAGCTGCTTTTCAAAGAGCGAGTTGTAGACCAGCACGCTTGTTAAACGGTTGATAAACGCGAGGATATTTGCGCTGACGCTGTCATTGTAGTTTGGGCAAAGCAGCAGGAGCGCGTCGCACTCGTTGATCGCGGGAAATACATCGTTGGTGATCACGCCGCCGTAAAAGCAGGTATTCTGTCGCGCAAAATGTGCGCAGGTCTTGTAGGAGCAGCCGCGGCAGTCGAAGATTGCGCCGTTTTGCAACGAGATTTCGCGGATATCGCATGTTGGTAAGAGTCGCTCCACGATTTTTGTGCCGATCTGCAGCGTGTTGGAGGTCGCCCGGTCGCTTGCGTGCAGCAGGAGCACGTTCGGTCGCTCCTTTTTCTGCGGCGTAAACCCCAATAGCCTTACCACCAGTTCCCGCGCGGCCTGCCGATATGCCTGTAGCAGAGAAACCCCTCGCCGGAGGGACTGTACGTTCCAGTTATCGAGCGAGCCCGTCGCCTCCACCAGCGGTTTGCCGGGAAAGCGGCAACCGGCAAGATTTGCCGCGAGCGCGAGCATATCCGCCGTTTGCTTGGTGTAGAGCTCCCCCGCTCCGTCGATGATCATCGCGCCCGTCGAATTCTCCATCGCTCCGGTGTGCTGACGCAAGTCCGCAATCAGCGAAATCACCTCAAGATCGAGTCCGTGATCGCTCAGCGACAGCGCAAAGAGCACGCGATTTCCCGCAAGGCGCGGCAGGGCATCCGAGCAGTCCACGCGCTCGAACGCGACGCCTTGCAGTGCGTAATCCAGCGTTTCCATCAACCTTGGGTTGTCGCGATTTTGAACGACGATCAATGCGCTCATTCGGTTTGAAACTCCTCCAGTCTATGGTAGCTCTCCGAAATGCGCTGTGATAGTTCCGGATGCAGTGTTTCACGCCGTTGTTCCGCGCCCTGTGCGCAGAGTCTGGAACGGCAGCCGAAGTAGGCACCGCCGAGCGGTACCGCTGCGTCGTGCCACTCCCCTCGCAGCGCGCGGAGCACGGAGACCGCAGCCGAGGAAAGCCCCGGCGCGAGATACGGCTTAAAGCCCAGCGAGCGCACGAAGAGGTTCGCCGTCTCCGCCTTGTGGGTGAGCTGTCGAGAGAGCGCGCCGTCGTACCCCTCGTTTGGCGCGTTTGCGATGACAAGCCCGTTTCCGTGCGGGCCATAGACGCGCAACTGCTGCGTCGGCACCCCGTCGCGCCGGGCGCAGTAGTCCGCACGCGCGTGCATGACGCCGAGGCCAAACCCACGCACCTGCTCCGGCAGGAGCCCGTTTGCGTCAAATTCACCCCGCTCGTTTTGATTGCTCATGAGAAACACCGCGCGGCTGAGTTGATCCACCGGGTCGGAGATCTGGCAAAAGAGGCCGTCAAAGCCGCTTTCCCGCGCGTGCTTTGCATAGCCTCGTAAGAGCTCACGGTTGGTTTCGTATTGCATCATGCGCACGTCCCCGCCGTGCTCCGCGCCTATTTCCGGCACGGCACGCGCGGCGGTAAAGAGCAGCGCATCGCAGCAAAAGAGCTCGCCTTCCGAGACGACGCGAACAAGTGGCAGCGGCTCGTCTTCCCGCACGGGCAGCACCTGATTGAGCTCCGCCTCATAGCGAAGGCACTGGTTCTCGTCACGGTCGTAGATGCCGATCTCAAGCAGATCGGTACCGAGCAACTTGAGCCCCAGCGCGGTCGTTCCGCCGACGTTGCCTAAGCCCACAAGGTTGACGCGCAGTTTGTTGCCTGCCCGCGCGCGAAAGGCCGAGAGCACGGGAAACCAGCGCGAAAACGCGGTGTTGGCCACGCTTGCCCCGTGCATCCGCACAAAATCAGCCAGCTCGCCGGAGAGCGTCTCTTCTTTAGGCGGCTGCAGCAGTCCGATCCCTTCCGGCTCATCCAGCTCCGCAAGCGAATGAATCGCGAAGAGTCCCCGGCTGGTCCGTGGCTCACGAGACACCAGAAACACCAGCGGATCAAACGGCTGTGGAACCGCAGCCGCGCCTTCGGGCAGGCTTCCGCCGCGCGGGCAGAAGCAGAATTGCTCATATCGAAAGTATTGCGCCATATCAAACATCCTCCGCGTAGGAGATGCGCCGCATCTGGCTGATATCATCCTTGAGATACGCGGACGCGACCACGTTGAGGTCGTATTGCATATGCGCGCCCTTATCCGGCAGACGCGGGCGTACCAACGCCTCGCCAAGCCGGCGCAGCGTCAACCCCGTACCGCGCAGTTTGAGGGAGCGATCCTCCAGCACGGACAGAATCGTCAGCGTATTGCGCAGCGCCACGCGCGAGTATTGCCGCACGGCGGGCGGAAGCGCCCCGTGGAGATATTTCGGGTACTGATAGGGCAAGATCAGGTTGATGCTCGGCGGATAATCCCGCTCCACGATCCCGCCCTCCATGCTGTCGCCTCCGATAAACGGATACAGCAGACTCTCCGTGAACCAATAGAGCATGTTCGGTATGTAATACTCGCAGTCCACATTGCGCTTCTGATCCCGCATGAGATCGAGCCCTCTGCCAGAGAGGATGCCGACGAGGATTCGCTCCACCTCCACGCCCTGTTCCCGAAACAGCGGATCGAGCTTCTCCCAACGATAGCCGTTGTGCAGGAGGTCGTCTACCAGCAGCACCGGGCGGCGGAACGACTTGATGGTCTTCACCTGATTAGAAAGCTGCGAATATCCAGGCGATTCTTCGATATCAAACCCGCTTTCACTTGCGTGAAACACCTTATCCGCGTGCAGCGCTTTGGTCACCGTGTTGGGCACGATGGTCTCCGCGAGAATTTTGCCGTAGGGTACGCACATCGAACGACCCAACGTTTTCTCTGCGGGCGGTACGTTGGAGACGCCGTTGAGCGCGCGCACTTTTTCGATCAGGCCGTCGTTGATGGCGTCCATATCAAAGCAGAGCAGCAGCGTTCCGGGGAACATGGAGCAGATGGAGCGCCGTAACGCGGGGCGCGTGGATTCCACCACCGCACGCACCGCTTCGTCCGAAGCAAACGGCTCTTTGATGCATTGGAGTGTGTCCTCCAGCAGCACGAGCGGGGCGCGCATATCCGCATACAGCAGCGTATCCTCACCCTTGACGGGAAGGAAACCGAGCTGCTGCGCCACCTCGCGCTCGCTCTCCTCTGCACAGTGATAGAGCGCATAGGTGTGTTCGCGGATCAGAGACCGCGCGAGCAGATCGCAAAGAAGCGCCCGGAGCGGCTCGCCCGAACCGCTCGTCTCCTCAATCCAGAGGATGCGGCCCGAGGCAATTCTGCGCACCGTCTCTACATTGCCGCGCATATCGCCAAGTACGTCGTAGAGGTCCGTCACGTTAACACTTCTGCTTCGAATATGCGCGAGCACCTCTCCCGTCGCGGTCCTGTAAGAGCCGGTGTACTCATCTCCTGTTTCGCGCACCTCGCAGCGTCTCTGCGAAATCGCGCTGATCTCCTGCTTGTATTGCGGCATGCGCAGATACAGCCCACGCGCATAGATGAAATCCTGCACCACGGGATCGACCAGCATACCGATATCCATGTCCTTGTCGATGTATTCGCGAATCTGTGTCGAGCTCGCGCTCTCGTAGTACGCGGGCAGCGACAGCGAGATCACGCGCCCGCGCAGCATATCCTCCGCTCTGCGGTTGTCGTCAGAATGTGCCGACTCCACACGGGTAAAGAGAATGTGGTGATACGTTGCCGCCGTGCCCGGCCCGCTCTGGCGGTAGGCGCTGGCGCCCAGAATCACGTCGCTCCCTGCAACCAAATAGAGTTCCCGGTCGCTGAAGATGCGGCTGAGGTTTTTGAGATCCTCCGGTACGGCCAGATTGACGGGGATGTCGTCGGGAAAGAGGTAGACATCCGGCAGGTTCGCGGCGGACATACTGACGATCTGGCGACGCAGCAGCTTTGCGAGCGTGCGCTTGCTCCAGGAAAACTCATCCACCGCGAGATACACCTCAAACCCGTGCGCGCGAATCTCCTCGACGATACGCTTGTGCCCCGCCGAAAACGGGTCAAACGTACCCGGAAAAAACGCCACCGGCTTGAGCGTCTCAAAGGTGAACCCGCCGCCCGTTTCACACAGCGTGATGAAGCGGTAGAGATGGTTGAGCATGGCGGCCTCGTTGAAGAACGCGAGCATGCCGTCACGCCGCTCGCCCAAAAGCGTGAGCAGTTTCTTGCCAAAGCGAACGAGGCAAGCGCGCCTCATCTCCAGCGGACAGTCCTCGTTGCCGAAATACATCCGGCAGATAACCTCCAGCGCGGTGAGGCGGATGCTGTCATCAAAGTGCGCAACGCCCGTGAGCAGGAGACCAAATACCCGCTCGTAGACCGCGTCTGCGCGCGCAACATTCTCCGTCACGTAGCCGGAGAGCACCGCGCAGAGTGTGGAGAGCGCGGCGCGCGCGGCGCGCGTGTTCGCGGCGCGGAGCAGTCCTTCGAGATAGTCGATTCCCTCGTCCATCTCCTTTTCCGGCACGTTGCAGATCAGCCTGCCGAGATACGGCGGAATATAGCCGGAGATTTCGTTTTGCCCCGTCTCCAGCTCGCGCAGCAGGTCGACCATGATCTCGTTTCTCTGATCGACGGAGAGCACGCTGGAGATCTCCACCAGCGCCTCACCCGCGCGTTCACGAACGGGCAGATGCTCGCTGACCGAGAGGAGGTTTGATAGGTGCATCGCGATATGAAACGCTTCCTGCGGGTTTTTGTGCGCGTATTCGCAGAGCAGGTCGATATGAACGAGCTTCATCGTCCAGGTGATGCTGCTTTTGAGATTGCTTAGATAGATTTCGCCGATCGGGAACGAAGGTTCGGGCAGCGCGGGCAATTCCGCGCGCTTTCGCATCTGGTTGAGCAGCCAGACCGAGGCCAGCTCTGCATCCGGATGCAGCGTGACGCACTCGCAGGCGCGCAGCAGCAGCTTGGGTTCTCCGCCCGACACCGCGCTGAGCGCGCGCAGGGCGCGGATACGCACCCGCGCCTCGGAAGAAGCAGCCGCCCCGCAGAGAATCGAGAGCATGCGCTCGATCTCGCTTTTTTGCATCACGTCGTGCGGGATATGCGCAAGGGTGTCCATCAGTGCGAGCAAATCTTCCCCGCCGCTGAAGAACATGCGACGGTAAATCTTATCCCAATACCCCCGCCGTTCCTCCGGCATACAGCGGGCAAAGAGGCTCCCCGCGATGGTCTTGAGCGAGTTACTGATGCGCGTGGCGTGCTTTTGCGAAATCTTGTAGTCGGGGTGCAGGCACAGCTCGATATAGTCATCCCAGAGCGCGATGCTCTCGCTCAGCACCGCGTGCAGCGCAGGCGCGATGGCAAGAGAGCCAGCCCCGCGCGGCAGCTCTTTTCGATAGCGCGGGCCGGAGTTTGCGAGGATATAGCCCATGATGCGCCCCGCGTGGCGGCGCACGTCTCCATCGTGATGCATCAATAGCTCATAGAGAAAACGCAGCGTGAGCAGTTTGTGCGTGCGCGTCATATAGGTGCTGTATTCTTCAAACAGCAGTAGATACGTGCGGATGCGGCTGAGGTTCTTCTCGTCCCTCGCCTGCTCCAAAAGAGCCTCAAACGAATCGCTGACCGAGATGGTATGCATCAACTGCACGTTGTTTTCAAACGCGTGATTGCAAAGTTCGCGGATGACCGCGCCTTGCGAAAGCAGCGCCGCGTCCGTCTTCTCCACGGGTAGCATCGTTTCCGAATCGGGGCTGGGGTTCACACCGTGTCCAATCAGGAATCGCTCGAAGTCATCCAGCTTTTTATACACCGTCTCATAGCGCAGGCGCTTTTCAGGCGTCATATCCGCAAGTTTGACGAAGATTCGGTCGCGCGATTCGGTCAAGGGGCTTAGGATCGTAATATCTTTCCCGTCTGCGCCGCGCTCGGCACGCACACGGAAGTCTGCATAGATCAGAATCAGCGATTCGATGGGCAGATTCTCAAACTCGAGATCCCACGTGGAGTGGTTCGCCGCGATATGCGCGATATCCGGCATGTTGCGCTCTTCGAGCCATTTCCAGGTGTAATAATAGTGCAGATACGGAATGCGCGGCATATCCTCGCCGCGGCAACCGAATTTTCCGATGTCATGGCTCAACGAGGAGCAGGCGACAAGAGCCACGTCAACGGGTAAGCCCGCGCTCTTTGCCTGCCGCGCGGTGTGGACGGCAACATGCCGCACGCCGAAGGTATGCCCCGCCGGGTCAAACGGCATGATCTCTTTGCCGATGCGCAGCAGCTCACGGTAATAGCTTCGTCTCATCGCCTCGGCAAACAGCACGCACTGCTCCTTGACCGGGCTCTTCTCCAGCTCCGCTTCTGTGACGGGCAGGTAGTCCAACAGCGGATCGAACGCTCTTTCGCGCTCCGCGTCCATGAGGCGCGACAGCACGGTTAAAAACACCTTGAGCGCGATCTTCTGCCCTTTATTTGAGCGCGGCAAACCGGAATATGGGTATAACCCAGCCGAGAGCGCCTCATACGCGTGCGGCAGCAAGCCCTCCTCCGGCATCTCTCCCGCGCGCTTGATCAGCGGCTCGCAAAGGTTCGCCACCGCGGCACAGGAAACACGCTTGCCGATCATCGCGTAATAGTCCGCGTCAAAGCGGGTTTTTGCCGTCCACGCGCGTAGTTGCTTGATGGTTACATTCGTGCTTTTCGCCAGCTCCGCGTACAGCGCATCCAGCGTGCCGCTCGTCGCGGTTCGCTCGTCCATACCTTAACCCTCCGTCCGGCAAATCCATCTATGTCTCGCTCCGCGTTTTGCCGGTTCACTGAATTGTTGTTGCGTTCTGATACTTCTGGTTGCGTTCTGATTTTACTTAAAGAAAGGATTCTATCTTGAAATTTTTTCTGTTACCTCTATTTTAATCAGTAATCTCTTCGCTGTCGAGCGAAAACGAGAAGATTACGCAATTGCTTCCAGCGACTCTTGCAGGGTTCCTTTTCCCGCTTCCCAATGCGATTGCGCAGGCGGGCAACAGAAAGCCTTAATTGAGAGTGATTCTCAAATTAAAGCTTGACATTCACGAGCTTACGTGTGAGAATATGAGAGCGATTCTCAGTTTAATCGCGCGCTTGTATTGTTTATGATGCAAGCGTATTCTAGAGGTTTTTGAGGAGGCGTTCGCCTTGGCGGAGTACGAAACAAAACAGCGGCGGATTCTGCTGGACTATCTCAATGCGCACCCCGACCGCGGATTCTCGGTTGAGGAGCTGTATGATGGTCTCCTGTCGGAACACGCGGCGGACGAGGTGCCCGGCAAGAGCACGATCTACCGCCTGATTGCGCGGCTCGTGTGCGACGGGCTGGTCAAGCGCTTTGCCGTCGGCAACGGTCGCACGTTTGCGTATCAGATCGTCGCCTGCGACGCGTGCGACGCGCACCTGCACCTGAAGTGCACGGAGTGCGGTTATCTCTACCATATGGATCACGCAGTCAGCGAGCAGATCATGCACGAGGTGCTCAGCAGAAGCGAGTTCTCGCTCGACGAAAAGGAGACCGTGCTGTTTGGCGTTTGCAAGGATTGTAAGATCCGGCATAAGAAGTAGCCATGCGGAAGGAACTGTTTCTTTCGAAAAAACACCGAGTTCTCGCGCTGTTGCTTGGAGCCATGATCGCGCTCACGCTGTTGCTCGGCGCTGTGTTTGTGCTCATCGAGCAGCACCACGATTGCATCGGCGAAGGCTGCGCCATATGCGCCGCAATCGCACAGGATGTCGCCTACCTCAAGGCGGAATCGGCAGCCGTGCTACCGCACGTGAGCATTGCAATCTGCCTTATGACGCTGCTGCTTGCGTTCGCAGTGCCGCTGCTCGTCCGCTTGCAGAAGACAACCCCAGTTACCCTCAAGGTGAAGCTGTCCGATTGAGTGCGGGCGCAACCCTGTTTCCCGTTTATCAACCATCGGACTATTTGGAGGTTATCTATGAAATTACGAAAACTCACAGCCATCGCGCTGATTTTACTTCTTTCCCTTACTGCTCTCACCGCCTGCGCGCCGAAAGACGCCGCGGCGGTAAAGGGTGGCATCTCCATCGTCTCCACCGTGTTCCCATGCTACGACTTTGCTCGCCAGATCACGGCGGGTACAGACGCGAACGTCACTCTCCTACTTCAACCCGGCGAAGAGGTGCATTCCTTTGACCCGACGAGTCAGGACATCATCCGCATCCAGAGCGCCGATCTCTTCCTCTACGTAGGCGGCGAAAACGACACCTGGGTCAACGGCGTGCTATCCGGCCTCGATAAGACCGTCAACACCTTCCGCATGATGGATTATGTCACGCTTTATGAAGAGGAACTCGTGGCAGGCATGCAGCCGGAGCAGGCAGATGCCGCAACGAACGATGCGACAGCGGCGAAGGAATGGGACGAGCATGTCTGGACCGCGCCCGTCAATGCCATCGCCATCGTCAAAGCCATGACGGCAGAGCTTGTTTCGATCGATCCCGCCAACGCGAAGACCTATCAGGCGAACGCGGATGCTTACGTCAAGCAGCTGGAGGCGCTCGATCAATCCTTCCGCGATGTGGTCGATTCCTCCGCGCGCAAAACCGTTGTGTTTGCGGATCGCTTCCCTGTGCGCTACTTCGTTGAAGAATTCGGTCTGAAGTATTATGCGGCATTCCCCGGCTGCTCGGCAGAAACCGAGCCGTCCGCGGCGACCGTCGCTTCGCTAATCGACCACGTCAGGAGCGAGAACATACCCGTCGTGTTCTACATCGAGATGTCCAATCAGCAGATGGCGAACACGGTTGCCGAGGCGACCGGCGCAAAAACGATGCTGTTTCACACGTGCCACAACGTAACGAAAGCGGAGTTTGAAAGCGGAGCAACCTATCTATCGCTGATGCAAAACAACGTTCTCGCGCTGAAGGCTGCGCTGAACTAAAAGATTAACGATCATACGCGGCGCGGTCCGGTATCGGGTGAATTGCTTGACCGCGCTGCATCACTCCATCAACGTAAAGGGGCACCATCGTCAAATGTCATTGATTCAGGTTCAAAACGCCGCGTTTCGCTACGACGGCAAAGAGGTGGTCAGCGGGCTCAACTTTTCGGTTGAGCACTGCGACTATCTCTGCATCGTCGGCGAAAACGGCTCCGGTAAGAGCACGCTCGTCAAGGGTCTGCTCGGGCTGAAAGCGCCGCACAGCGGTACGATCACCTTTGGCGAAGGGCTCAACGCGCGCCAGATCGGCTACCTCCCGCAGCAAAAGGAAAGCCAGCGCGATTTCCCCGCCAGTGTGCAGGAGGTCGTGCTTTCCGGCACGCTCAACTCGCTGGGAGTTCGTCCGTTTTATGGAAAGAAACAGAGGAGTAACGCGCTGGAGCAGATTGAGCGCGTCGGCATGCTGCCGCTGAAAAACGCGGCTTTTCGCGAACTCTCCGGCGGACAGCAGCAGAGAACGCTGCTCGCCCGCGCGCTCGCCGCGACCAAGACGCTGCTCATTCTTGACGAGCCGATCGCGAGCCTTGATCCCGTTGCGGCGGCGGACATGTATCACTTGATCGAGGAGATCAACCGAAACCATGGGGTGACCATCATCATGGTGTCCCATGACCCGCATGCGGCGGCGCATGAGGCAAAGAGCGTGCTACACCTGGAAAATCGCCAGCTCTTCTACGGCTCCTCAGCGGACTATCGCAAAAGCGAAATCGGAAAACGATTCCTGGGGGGTGAAAGCAAATGATGGACGTCATTCGTGAAATGCTCTCCTATCCGTTTCTGGTGCGCGCGATCGTGGTGGGACTCCTGGTCTCGCTCTGCGCGTCGCTTTTGGGCGTGAGCCTCGTACTCAAGCGCTTCTCGATGATTGGCGACGGGTTGTCGCACGTCGGCTTCGGTGCGCTCGCCATCGCCTCGGTTGCGAATATCGCGCCGCTGACCCTCGCGATTCCCGTCTGTATCGCGGCGTCATTCCTGCTGCTTCGCATGAGCGAGAGCACGCGCATCAAGGGCGACGCGGCAATCGCCATGCTCTCGGCGGGCGCGCTCGCCATCGGCGTCATGGTCGTCTCCATGACCACGGGTATGAATACGGACGTGTATAACTACATGTTCGGCAGCATACTTTCGCTCTCTGCGGCGGACGCTACGCTTTCCATCGTGCTCAGCGCCGTGGTGCTCGTGCTGTTTGTTCTCTTCTATCCGCGTTTGTTTGCGGTGACGTTTGACGAGTCCTTCTCGCGCGCAACGGGCATCCCCACGCGGGTCTACAACGCGGCGCTCGCGACGCTCTCGTCGATCACGGTCGTCCTCGGTATGCGCATGATGGGCGCGCTCCTGATTTCGAGCCTCATCATATTCCCCGTGCTGACCGCCATGCGCATCGGCAAACGGTACCTGACGGTGACTCTGCTCTCCGCCGCGGTCGCGATTGTGGGTTTTGTCGTTGGAATGATTGTGAGCTATGTCTACGAGGCGCCGAGCGGAGCCAGCATCGTCTGTGTCAACATCGTGCTGTTCATCCTCTTTGCGATTGCGGGGTCAATCCGCAGCGCGGTCACGAAAAAATAATCCGACCAAAATAAAAAGCACGCGGGCAACCCAGTCCGCGTGTTTTTGTTGTTCCCGATTCTTAGCCGTTGATCCGCGCGCGATACACGTCCGGCGGAATCATCGGCGCATCCAGATAGGCTTGCGTTTCGCCCGAAATGCGTCCTGTTGCGCGAAACTCCTCTCCCGCCTTACGCGCATGCGCCAGATATGCGTCCGCTACGGGCTTTGCCTCGGGGATACCGAGCAGCGGTGATTCCAGGCAGTAAATTCTGGGGCAATCCTTGCTGAACATGCGGTCAAACTGAAAGTCCATCGCCTCATAGTTGTTTTCGCGGTTGGGAAACCCGCACCCGCTGATCAGCATGATGTTTGTCGTGATTTTCTGCCTTCCGGGATGATACGTTCCGCCCGCCTCATCTACAGACTGCGTATGCGACCCCAACGGGATCAA
>JBDKRF010000061.1:0-4900 GCA_039683525.1 Clostridiaceae bacterium | reverse complement strand
TTGAATACCGTTTGTTTCAAATCACTCTTTGTCCGTTGCGCGAAAGAAAGGAGACTTTTATGTTATTCAAAAGGAAAGAAAGCCTTGATTTTTACAGCACCCTGATTCAGCAGGCGCAGACCATTCGCGACACCGACGCAGCGCTTTGCGCATTCTGCAATGCGCCCACGCAGGAAAACGGCGACTTCGTAAAAGTGAAAGAACGCGAGGCCGACCAGATTCACTACCAACTTGTGGATGCAATCAATCGCTCGTTCATCACGCCAATCGATCGGGATGATTTGTTCCGCCTGTCGACCTCGATCGATGATCTTGCAGACTACGCGTGGACGACGGTCAAAGACCTCCGCATCTACGATATTCCGCCGGACAAAAACCTATGCTCTATGGCCACGATCCTGCTGCAGATGGCAGACGGCCTATTGATCTGCGTGCAGAATATGCAAAGTAACCGCTCTGTCGCCGTCGCGGAGTCGAAAAAGGTCAAGAAGCTCGAAAACGTCATGAACCTGCGTTACCACGAATCAATCGCAGAGCTCTTTACGTCCGACGACTTCAGGAAAATCCTGAAATACCGTGAAATCTACAGCCACATGAACCATGCGTCTGATAAAGGCGACATGTGCGCGAATCTCATTCAGGATATCATCGTCAAACTGTAAGTTGATTTGACAGCGGTCAAGCCTACTATAACGGGTTAAAGTCTTTCAATCGACCTCCCTGAAGTGATCAAAAAAACAACAGCACACACCGTCTTGCGACTGCGGTGTGTGCTGTTGTTTGCTGTACGATTTCTTCCGACGCAATCCGCGGTTTATCCCCCGGCTTTTTTCGCGTTCTTCCGAACAAGAACCAAGACGATCCCCGCGATCAAAACGCCGGCAGCCGCGATCAATAGGATCTGCCACCATGCGACTCCATCGCCTATTTCTACCGTAGCGTCCGGCACTTCCGGCAGGTTCTGTGCGCTGTGTTGGCTAGACAGGCTGTGCTGAAGCGTAATCGAGTCGATCACGCTATAGTTCGCAAAGCTTTCCGGCTTCGTCACATCACCCGGCTCGGCGAGTTGGTACGCCGTGACGGTCAATCCCGTATCGCTTGCCGCAATCTGCGTGAAATATTGACGCTCATCGTCCGATCCGCCCGTTTGGTACTGGAGCAGCTCGTCGATTTTGCCTGTGACGAAGTCATCAAACTTCATGCCCATCGGACTCGTGGTGATATACGTCGTACCCGCACCAACCTCTGCCGCGGCGCCGTTTCTTACGGTAGCGCGATAGTAGTCATGGATGTGCCCGTTGAAATAGAGATCGACATCCAGTTCGTCGCACATCGATTCGATGAACGCGGTTGCATCCGGATCGTCCTGAATCAACCCTGCGTGCGCAACCAGTACGCGCCAGTTGCAACCGGAAGCTTCAAACGCCTGCTTTGCGTAAGCCTTCTCCTTCTCATAAAACGCAGCTTTGTCCGCGACCACGTCCGCCCCCGCGAGGTTGGAATACGGATCGGTGTTGAGCATCACAAAGCAAACATCACCCGCAACAAAGCTGCCGGTTGTCTCCTTGATCGCGCTGTCGTCCACACCGCCGGGCAAGTTGGTCTGTGCCTTGTAGATCGTATCATTAGGATCGCTCGTGCCTTCATGATTGCCCGCTACAAACGCGGTTAGCGTGGAGGCAAACTGTCCGCCCAGCGTCTGGAACATCGATCTCCACTGCACGGGAGAGGACCCGTCTTCCGTCAGGTCGCCGAGGTTGATGACGAAGTCCGTGCCGCCGAGTTGGTCTTTGACAAACGTGTCCATCGTATCCAGAAACGGCAGATACCCTTCCTCCGTCGTACTTTGCAGATCGGAACCCAGTACGCAGGTAAAAGCATTGCCTGCGGGCAGAGTCGTAAAGGAGGCGGTTTCCGTCGCGTACTCGTCCGCACCATTGTTCGTCACCGCGCGGTATTCATACTGCGTATCCGGCGTAAGTCCCGTTAAATCGACGGAGTAGCTCGTGAGCGAACCGCGTCCGTTGGCAAGCGACACCGTCTCGATTTCGCTGACGTTGGCGGTTGTCCAGTCCGACCCGCCCGCCACGCGATACAGGAGCTTCGCCGTCAAATCGCCAGTCTCTGTTACCCAGCAGATGCCGACCTGCGTTTGATCCGCACCGGGACTCAGCGTCAGCTGTTTGGGCTGATACTTCGCCTCCGGCGAGACGAGCTCCAGACGGATACTCTCGCCCTGCTGGTTCGGATACAGCAGCGTCTTGCCGTCAACATCTGCTGTTATGCTATAGAAGTATTCGCCGATGCCGGCTTCAGGAAACAGCGCGGTAAAGCTCCCGTCTCCGTTGTCCGTCATCGGGATGGAATCCGTAAATGCTGTGCTGTCCTTATCCGCGCCGTAAAGCAGCGTTGCGCTGTTCACACGCGCGCTCTCCGGTAACGTTAGCATGCAGGTGATCGGCACTGCGTCACCTGCGTAAGCCTTCGTCATGAGGGGCTCGGCCGCGCGCAAAACCGGCTTTGTCAACGCCAGATCCGATTGAATCCTCGGCAGCATCTCTTCGATCGTGCCGCCGCGACCCGTAAACTGCTTGAGCATCGGGTAGCCGGATGCGTCGTCGCCAATCCAGGTCCAGAGAGAATCGAAGTCCCACCCCAGCTGGTCGGTAAAGAACGCTTTTGAGAGGATCGTCGTGGCATTCGCATCCGTAAATGCTGCCGTGTCCGGGTGATCACTCGTCACGCCGCCGCTCAACTGCGTGCCCGAAAAGACGTAGTTGTTGACGAGATGCGAGCCCGTCTCCCCCGCATAATCGCCGCAGAGAAGGCCGATCAGCTTACCGTCCACAACATTGATCTCTCTAAGCAGCATCAGCGTGTTTTCCAGTGCTTGACCAGACTTGAGATTGCCCGTCACACCGCCGACGCTCTCTGCCTGCTCGCCAAGCACGGTGATGCTTCCACAGACGTAGCAGTTGTAAATACGCCCGCCGTCCGACTGTGCGCTTGTGATGCCGCCTACTGCTCCGTTTTCGCCGCCATCCCCGCGCACGGTGATATCCGCGTAGACAAAGCAATCCCGCACTGTGCCAAGATAACCGTTGTCGTTTTTCTTCACCTTGCCCGCGATGCCGCCTGCCGTTTTTTGCAGACAATCGATGGTACCAATCGCGACGCAGTGTTCAACGTCTCCATAAAGGCCGCCAACGATTAGCCCGCAGGAAGCGAGGCACTTGACCTCCATATTGATCAGCGCGAGATTCCGGACATACCCTTCTCCCTCGTCGTGCCCGACATTACCGAACAAGCCCGCATACTTCTGCTGCATGCGCTCAATACGGAGGTTTGAGATCGTGTGTCCCTGACCGTCAAACGTGCCGAAAAACGAGCACTTGACGCCGCCATCCTTGCCCTCGTCCGTCAGCGCGGCAATCGGCGGCATATAGCCCGCCGTCTTCGCGCCAAGGTGGCGGGTCAGCTCCGCGGAGATCTGATCCATCAGCGGCTGCATGTCGAGGTCCTGCGTCAGCACATAGACCCCGTCGCAGGGCGCATCCGAAACACCGTCACCATTGCCGTCCTCCGGTTTCCATGTACCGCTGAGGAACAGCAATTGTTCCGGTGTGGAAATCTCATATTGCTGTGCTGCCGCGTTATAGCTGGGCGCTACCGCGCCGAGGTCGGCAAGCTGCTGCGTCGTCCAGAGATCGTTTTCCCACCAGTTGGAATCCTCCGCCTTCGCCGCAGGCACACCGATGGAGAGCAGAAGCGCAACGATACAGATCCATGATAGGGCACGGGCTTTTCGCATGGGTGCTTCCTCCAAATCCAACACTTTGTAAAGAGTCGAGGGATCACATGATCTGTGATCCCTCGAGTGCGGTTTTAATTCAGCTGTTGTTCTTAATACACCGGATACCAGGCGTCCGCGGTCATGCCTGCCACAATCGCGTCTTTGATAAACTGGATCGGTTCCGGATCGCCATCGTCATAGGTGATCTCGGTCAGGTCGGGGTCAGCCGCGTCCTTCATCGAGATTTCGTTGCTCGCGAAACCGTCGCCGTTCGGCGTGAAGAGGTCGATGTCCGGAATCGTCATATTCGTGCCGTCTTCAAATACCACATAGATTTCATAGGTGTCTGCATGCGGACGGAGGAAGAAATTGAACACATACAGACCGCCCTTGCCAGCTTGCCAAACGGTCACGGCGTTGCCATCTGCATCGAGGAGGTTCGGTATCATGTTCTTATACATGGTGCGATCTGCGCCGGTCTCATAGAAATAGTATTCGGTGATACCCTTGCCGGTTTTATTCTTCAGCTCAAGGCCGAGGGTCTCATAGCCGGGATAGGTATTGTCGGTCGTCTTGCCCGTTGCAACAACGGCGGCAACTTTGTCGAGATCTTCCTGATCTTCGAGGGCTTCGAGTTCCCACGTGGAGGGGTCAACGCCATCCTTGAGGGAGAGCTTGTCGTTGGTGACAACGGCAACGCCGGCCCAGGTAGCATTCGTTCCATCCGCAAATTCAACGTAGATGTCATACGTATCAGAGGCAGGGCGAACGATGTACGCCTTGTACTCATAGAACTCTTCGTTCGGATCGTTGTCCTTTTCCACCCATTCCGCGGCGCAAATGCTCTTGCCATTGTCTTCCGATCCGGTCGGATAGAGGTACAGGCCGGTGATGGTCACGCCCGTCTTGTTCTTGAAATCAAGCCCAAGGGGTACGTAGGTGACCGCTGCCGGTTCGGGCGCGGGCGCTTCTGTAGCGGCGGGCGCTTCGGTTACGGCAGGGGCTTCGGTGGCGGCGGGCGCTTCAGTGGCGGCGGGCTCTACGGCGGCGGGGGTCGCCGTGCAGGCAACCGCAATAAAGATCATCGTCAGAGACAACAGGACTGCT
>JBDKRF010000060.1:0-15150 GCA_039683525.1 Clostridiaceae bacterium | reverse complement strand
GGTCGCGCGCAAGCAAAGGATGAACTGCTGAACGACGATCCGGAAAAATACTACATTCTGCTCGACCTGCGCAACCAGATTGTCACAGTGTTTGAAAAGGACGATAACGGAGCGTATACAAAGGTGGTGCGCCGGTTTCTTTGCTCCAGCGGGCGCACGGATGTGGATGAAGCAGACCCGGAGGACGAAGCGACGCCAACGCCGCGCGGCATCTGGAAGATCAGCGGGCGGGAGCGCTTCGGTAAATTTGCGAATTTTAGCGGCTCCTATGCGCGCTATTGGGTGCAGATTGTCGGCAGCATCTATTTTCACTCGCTGCTGTTCAGCAAGCGCTCGATTGACGCGCTGGAACGCGAACCCTACAGCGACATGGGCAACAAAGTGTCTCACGGCTGCGTAAGGCTCTATGTCGAGGATGCAAGGTGGCTTTACTATTATGCCTGCCCCGGAACGACCATTGAGATCAGCGCGAGTGAACCGAGCAACAAGGACATAAAGCGCGCGCTGAAGAGCAAGATTTCGTTCTCCGAATACAACGCGTTTCAAAAGACCATCGTCGACGAGCACGAGGAGCTGCCCAATCCGCATGCGTGGGTGACCGTGGAAGGCGCGCGGCTGCGCAAAGGCAGCGGAAACACGTTTGACAGCGTTGCGCGGCTCAACGTCGGAGATGAGCTGGAGGTGCTCATCGACAGCGAGGTTTGGGTGAAGGTACGCTTTGGAAAGAAAGAGGGATATGTCCTGCGCGGGTATATCTCCTATCAGCAGGGTGTGTTGGATACTAAGGCCGATGCGGATGTGCTGAAGTCGACGGAGTGGCTCTATAGCGAGCCAAACCTCGAATCGCAGAAGATTGTCAAGGCGCCGGCGCGCGTCTCTATCAAGGTGCTGGAGACAACCGAGGATGGCTGGATCAAGATCGCCTATCAGAACGAGACGGGCTACGTGAAGCCCGGCAGGATCGTGAAGGACTGGGGTGTCATCCTCGGCAATTAAGGCTCACGAACGCGACGGCAAACACAAACCAAAATTAACAAGAGGCTACCAGCTAGGTAGCCTCTTTTTGTATAATATAGACGGATCAAATCCGCTCATAAAAAGTGAAATCTGTATTACGGCTTCGCGGAGAACCAGTTGGTTTCCGGAAGAAGCACACCATTTTGCGCCGAACCGCCGGAAAGGAGCTTGACAGCTTCGCTGTAGCAGCGCGCGCCCGCCTCCGCAAGATTCGCGCCGACGGTGCAGACGAGGATCGGAGAGAGCTTTGCCGTGGCGTCTGCATCCGCTCCCGCGGAGAACACCTCGATATCATCCCGCCCAAGGCTCGCAAGCGCATCTGCGGCGGCGACGGCGAGCGCACCCGTCTCAGCATAGATCGCGTCCAGCATGCCGGGGTAATAGAGCGGCAGCGTCCCATTCAGCCAATCTGCCAGCGGGGTTTCCGTAACATCCTGAATGAACTCCTCTTTACCAAACACCTTTCCGCTGGCTTGCGCCTTGTTCCAGATGGCATAAGCGGGGCTGTTCTGGCTGGAGAACAAGCCGATCAAGCGTACGGGAGCCAGATGTGGCGGGTAGCTCAGCGCGGAGTCCAGCGCAAGCGTTGGCACGGTAGCGTTTGTGGACGTAAGGTGCGGGATATCGACCGAAACGCCTTGCCCTTCTGCGGCAAAGACATAGATCGGAATACTCGTCTTCGGCAGATTATCCGGACGTCCTGTCAAAAACACGATCACTGCATCGGCTTTCCCGGCAGGATAGGAAGCGAGTGCGTCTAGGCCGCCGCTGACAGGGAGAATTTCGACTACACTGCCATCGGCCTTCACAGCGGAACGTATACCCTCAAGGAACGCTTCCGCTTGCTCTGTGCCAAAGACCGCGATAACGTTTATCTGCGCGGGGGAGGGAGTCGGTGAAAGCGTTGCGGATGGGGTTGCCGACGGAGCCTGCGCCGCAGGCGCGACAAGGCGCTCCGCGCAGGCAGAGAGGGTGAACAGAACGATCACAATTAGCAGAATCCATCGGCGTCTCATACGCCTAGTATAGCATGACCCGGACGCACAAAAGTAGTAGATTTCGGGAAATTCTACGATAAGAAAAACCGCCGTGCGGTTGAACACACAGCGGTTAGTAGACACGTGGAATCGCTTTTATTGCGCGGGGGTGGGAGTCGGAACGAACGAATCTCCATAAAGAAGCGTGTTGAGCGCTACCGCGGCTGCATCCAGATCAAACTCCAATTGGTCGGTTTTCTCGCCGTTTTCGTCGACAAAATTGTCATAGGTGTCGGGGGCCGGGATGACGTTCGAGGTAAAGGTCATACCCTTGGAGAGCAGGATCTTGGCAAGCTCGCTCATCGTGTCAAGCCCCATATTGGTCGAAACATAGTTGGTTGCAAACGAGATCAACGCCAGAACGCTCTGCTCGTTCATCTGCTTCGTCACCTTTTCAAACGCGAGCTGGATGATCTCCTGCTGACGATTGACGCGGTCGTAGTCGCTGCCGCTTCCGCCGTCAAATCCCGTGTGACGGTTGCGCGCGTAGATCAGGCACTGTGCGCCGTCCAGATGGAGCACGCCGGGGGCCTCTTTGATCGTCTTGGCATTGAGCACGATGTCCGGCTCATTGATATAGCCGCCCTTGATGCGGTCGTTGATAAAGTTGATTTCCGCTTCATCGCAGTCCACGTCCAAACCGCCGATCTTGTCGATCAGGGCCGCAAAACCATCAAAACCGATGCAAATGTATTCCTGAATGTCGAGTTTGAAGTTTTCATTGAGCGTATTGATCAGTTCGCCCGGGCCGCCGCCGGCATAGCCGCCGCTATACGCGCCGTTGAGACGACCGTAGAACGTAAATCTCCCGCTCTTGCCGATGCGGTGTACTCGCGAGTCGCGCATAAAAGAAACAAGCGTGATAGTGCCTTTATCCGTATTGATGGAGGCGAGTATCATGGAGTCGGAACGACCCTCATTACTCTGCGTTTCTGCTGCACTGCGCGAATCCGTACCGACCAGCAGAATGTTGACGATGTTATCCGACTTGGAATCTTCCGCATAGATGGGCATCTGCGTGGGTGTCGGAGTGGGTTCATCCGTGATGACTGTAATGGTCTCCGGCTCTTGCGAGACGGCTACGTCGACCGGTTTTTCGACCGTTTCGACGGCGCCAGCGCGCATATTGGTCAGGACGTAAACGCCCATGCCGACCACCGCCAGTACGATGACCAGCAGGACGATCAGAACGATCTTCATGACTTTAGACATGATAAAACACCTCATTTATCTGGAGTCGTAATACTCTGTAAAACGCAACCATGATATCACATCAATCCGTAGCGATTCAATCAAATCGGCAAAACTCACAACTTGTTTACATAAATCAATGGTTGTCGAAGGATAACGAATGATGCCGTAAGCGAGTTGAATACGAAAAAACGCCCGCGCACGATCGTGAGCACGGGCGCTGTGTACGAACGCTATCGTTACGCGTTCAGTTCATCGATGACGTGACGAACGGCTTTCTCGACACTGCCCTCTTCAAACGGAATATCGAGCGAAGCAAGCTTGAGCAGATCAAAATAGCCCTTGCTTCCGCCCGCTTTGCAGAGCGTCAGGTACGATTCCCAAGCGGCTTTGTGATCCTGCTTCATGCGCCCGTAGAACTGGAAGGCGCAGACCTGCGCAAGCGCATAATCCACATAATAGAACGGGTAGAGGAAGATATGCTGCTTCTGCATCCAAAAACCGCCCTCCGCCAGGAACGGTACACCGTCGTAATCGCGCCAGGGCAGGTATTTCTCCTCAATCTCGTGCCAGACCGCGCGGCGCTCCTTCGCGCTCATCGAGGGCATCTCATAGACGCGGTGCTGGAACTCGTCCACGCTCACGAGATAGGGAATGGTCGAAAGCGAACCGGAAAGGTGCGCAAACTTCGCCTTGTCCACCTTGTCTTCGCCGAAGAAGTCTTTCAGATACGGATAAGCAAAGTGCTCCATGGTCATAGAGTGAATTTCGTTTACCTCACTGGTCGAGCTCAGGTATGCCGAGATCGGCTGGCTGCGCATCGCGGAATAGCCCGCAAACGCGTGTCCTGCCTCGTGCGTGAGCACGTTGACATCTGCCGCGGTTCCGTTGAAGTTGGAGAAGATAAACGGCGCTTTATAGTCGGCCAAATACGTGCAGTAGCCACCCAGATGCTTGCCGGGGCGCGTTTCGAGATCGAACAGCCCGCGCTCGGACAAAAAGTCGAAGAATTCGCCGGTTTCCGGTGAGATTTCGCGATACATGCGCCGCGCGATGGGGACGAGCACGCTTTCGCCGCCGATTGGGTCGGCGTTGCCGTCCGGGAAGACGCAGGTTTCGTCATAATACTTCAGCTTCTCCACACCCAGACGCTCGGCCTGCTTTTCGCGCAGCTTGGCGACTGCGGGGACGATGACCGTGCGCACCTGCTCGCGGAAGCGCGCAACTTCTTCCGGGCCGTAGTCCGCACGGTGCATGCCGAGGTAGCCCAGCGCGGTGTAATTGGGAAGGCCCAGCTTTTTCGCCATGCGAACGCGAACGCGGATGAGCTTGTCATACTGATCATCAAGCTTGTCGGAGATGTCCTCATAAAGCTTTGCCCAGGCTACATATGCCTCTCGGCGCTCCTCGCGATCGGGGCTTTCCATGTGCTTGAGCAAGCCATAGAAGTTCACTTCTTCGCCGCGGAAGGTGGCCTTGCAACCCGCCGTGGTCTTTTTGTAGACGTTCTCCAGCTTTCCCTGTCGGATCAGATCGGGAATGATCTTTGTGCTCTGCATCTTCTGATCGATCTCGGCAAGGGTAAAGAGCTGCTTGCCGTATTCCGCCTCAAACTGCGCGCGGAAAGGAGAGCGAAGCAATGCCTCGGTAAAGGCTTTGCTCAGCGGCATCAGCTGCGCGACGGCGCGGTTGAAAAACTGCATCTCGCCGTCATAAAACTTATCCGTCGTATCCAGCGTATTGCGGATGCTCGCCACGACATAGCTCGTCTCAAGATGGCCGGTCTCCTTTTGAGAAGAAAGGTAGACAGCTCGCGCTTCTTCATATGTTTTAGCCTTTTTTAGCGCGCGTAAGAGCGATTTCAGCTTTTTCTTCAGCGCGCCCATGTCCGGACGATGGTACTCAATCTTGGAAAACGATTCCATATTCAAAGCGTCAGTCTCATTGCTCGCTGCTGTGTTCTTTTTTTGTCCCATGCTACGCTCCTATGTGCTGATCGAATTTCCGATGCACAAGCATTCGGATCTACGTATATTGTAGTACGCCTGCGGTGCGTTTTGCAAGGCGCAGGCACTGTTTCCTAACATAGAATAGAACACAAAGTTTCGCAACACGAGGTTTACTTTTCGAAAAGAAACAGGGTATAATGAGAAAAAATCACGCAGACTGCGCGATTGTTTTTGTATGTCGTTTGCATACGGCGCGATCGACCCGTTGTGCTGCATGTTCTATGTGCAGGGGTTGAAGAATCAATGTGAAACGGAGAGCGCAATTGTTCGGAAACGCGTTTAAAAAGATATTCGTTGCCCTTTTTGTGCTTGCGCTGCTGCTTGGACTTGGGGCGGGCGTACTCTTCGGCGTAATTCCCGCGCTGCGCTACGACGTCTGGCGTGCGGAGCCTGACGAGCAGGTTTCCGCTGCGGAGACGCCAACGGTGCCTCCTTCGGCTACAGCAACTACGGCAGCGGAGCCGACGCCAACGCCGGAACTCGCGCCCGTAACGGCAGAAGAGTGGGTTGAGCGCTATATGGCGACCATGAGCACACAGGAAAAACTCGGCCAGCTCGTCATGTTCGGCTTCTCCGGCACGACGGAGGTGCAGGACCCGTTTCAGACGATTTGGAATGACTATACGGTTGGAAATGCCATACTTTACGGACCGAATGTCAAGAGCTCCAACAGTGACGGCGGCTTTGGACAGGCGAAGAAGCTGACCGAGAAGATCGTATCCCGTGTGAACAGCGAGATTCCGCCACTCATCGCCATCGATGTCGAAGGCGGCAGCGTCGTTCGCTTCCGCTGGAGCCCGCAGCCGGTCTCCGCACGATCGCTCGGCAGACGGCGGGATGCGGACTACGCCATGCAGCAGTTTCAAACCATCGGCTCAAAGCTCGTCGGAGTCGGGATCAATCTCGATTTGGCACCCGTGCTCGACGTATCAGAAAACCCCATGGATACCTTCCTCGAGACGCGAATCATCTCCGAGGATGCGAATATTGCGGCCGCCATCGGCAGCGCGATCATCGACGGGTTACACGCGGGCGGTTGCCTTTCCTGTGCCAAACATTTCCCCGGGCACGGCGGCACAAACGAGGACTCACATGCCGTAACTCCGATTATTGATAAGTCGTTGGAAGACCTCCAGGGCTATGACCTCATTCCGTTTACCAGCGCGATTGCATCCGGTGTAGACGCTATCATGATTTCGCACGTGCTCTATCCCGCGCTGGACAGCACGGATATCGCCACCATGAGCAAACCCATCATGACGGATCTGCTGCGCGGGCAGATGGGCTTTGACGGACTGATCTTAAGCGATGATTTCCGTATGGACGGGCTCACCACGCGCTACGAGGTCGGCGACGCTGCGGTGCGATTCCTCCTCGCAGGGGGCGACGTAATCATCTGCGGCGCGGTCAGTGAGAAGCAACAGGCAATTGTAGAGACACTCAACGCGGCGGCTGCGGACGGACGACTCACGCAGGAGCGGATTGACGAGAGCGTCAAGCGCGTTTTGCTCAAGAAGCTCTCCCTCGGCAACTGGGATATCGAGGCCGTAATTGCCGCGCAGGCAACGCCGGCACCGTAACACTCGCAAGTAAAAGCGACTTGGTTGAGCCGGAGGCGTGCGCTTCCGGCTCTTTTTGCCCGAGACTCCACGCGATCTTCGCAAAACCTGATTGGAAGGCGTCCTTTGCCTTGATTTCTTGTGCGCTGGACGATAGAATGATGACATGGAAAATTCTAACCAACAACCGTCCCGCGCAAAACAGCGCGGCTGGCTAATACTTCTGATCTCCGTTGCCGTTGCGTTTATTGCGGCGTTTTTCCCATATGCATTGCTGGTTGCGCCAGCACTTTGGGCGTATGCGGGCGCGCGGACGAAACCCTACTGGATGCTGCTGCCGATTGCGACGTTTGCGCTCTGTGCGCTTCAGCTGGACTCACCGGAGATTCTTGCCGGATTGTACGGCGCAGCCGTGCTTGCTAGCGTGATCATCTACTTCATGATGACGCGCCGGATGAGCAATTCCGAAACAGCGTTGATGCTGGCCGGCGTGTTTCTCGTCGGGCTCTATGCCTCTATCTGTCTGCCAGGCGTACTGGCGGGAAGGGGTGCGTTTGCGGATATCCAGAGTCAGATGAGCGCAATCATCTCGGTGAACCGCGAGGCACTCAAGAATACGCCGCAGATCGACGCTGCGATGGCACAGTCCGCACTGGATATGATGGACATGATTGAGCAGTCCGTGGCGACATATTTTGTAGCCGTTCTTTGCGTATTTGCCAGCGTTCTAGGCCTTAGCAATCTATTGTTCTTCCGGCTATTCTGCCGTAAGCATCCGGAGATTACGATCTCCCCGATCCGCCCGTTTCGTGACTGGACGCTGCCGCGCAGCATGACGCTTGGTCTGCTTGCGATTCTCATCTTGGCGCTATTTACAGAGTTTACGGGCTGGGCGTTTGCCGACGGGTTTGCCGCGACGGCGAACATTCTGGTTGCGATGCCGCTGTTTTTGCAGGGGTTGAGCGTGATGGATTTTATTATTGTGCGTTCGAAGAAAAATATCGTGATCACTCGTACGCTTGCATACATCGGTACACTGATTTTGTTTCGATACACGGCATATGCGCTGCTATTGATCGGATGCTTTGATCAGATTTTCCGGATTCGTCTGCGCATGTCGGCCATTCCGCCGAGCGACGTGTAATAAGAGAACATGGAGGTAACTCCGCGTGTGTTACCATGATGAGCGCTGATTGACGAAACAGTTCCATTGCAAAGGAGAGACGGCATGAAGAAAACAAAAACGATTCTCCTGCCGCTTGGCGTGTTGCTTTGCGTGCTCTGCGCGATGATCTTCGCGTCCGGCTGGTATCAGCCGTATCGCATGATTGCGACGTGGGTTGCGCTCGGCGCTAGCCTGATCGTGTTCTTTGCGAGCCTCATGCTGGAACGAAACCGCGCCAAGAAGGCACAACGGCTGATGGACGATGTTTTTTCGGAAAACTCGGATATCGCGGCAAAGTTGGTGGATCAGGTCGCAATCCCTTGTGCCCTAATCGAACAGGATGGCAAGATCGCCTGGCGCAACGAGAGTATGCAGAAGATTTTCGCCGAGCCGGACATCTGCCGTGCACAGCCGCACTTTGACTTTTCAACGCCACTGGTCGCGATTCCGATGGAGCACGCGGGCAACGTCTATCAGGTGATGAGCGTGCCTGTGCACCGGGAAACGGATGATCGCGCGATGCTGTTTCAATACTGGCTGGATCGCACGGAAGCCGCGCACTATCAGCGCCTCTTTGAAGAGCAGATGCCGTATGTCGCGCTGATCTATATCGATAATTATGAAGAGCTTTCCGCGGATGTGCAGTTTCATAAGACAAGCGTGTTTTCCGAGGTGGAGCGCCTGATTGCGGACCTCGTCAAAGAGATCGACGGCGTATACCGCCGCTATGAAAACGGTCGCTTCTTTGTGGTGTTCGAGGCGCAGCATCTGCCACAGATGGAGCGCGCGCGCTTTCCGCTGCTGGAGCAGGCGCACGGCATCGACACCGGCACCAGTATGCTGGTCTCCCTCTCGATTGCAGTCGGCGCCTCGGATCGCGTTGTACGCGCGGACGAGAGCGCGCGTCAGGCGATGGAGCTTGCGCTGGGGCGCGGCGGAGATCAAGCCGTCATTAAAAAAGGCGGCGGATATGTGTTTTATGGTGGCAGACGTCAGATGGAGGCCATGCAGAGCCGCGTCAAGATGCGCCTCTTCAGCAAAGCCTTGCACCAGCTCTTCGACAACACGGGGGATGTGTTCATCGTCGGCCACAGCAGGCCGGATATGGACTGCATCGGGGCGGCGCTCGGCGTCGCCACCTGCGCAAAGCACGCGGGCTCGCGGGCGTATATCGTTCTCGGTGAGCAGAACAATATGATCGAGCATGCGCTGGAGTTGATTCGCGATAACCATGCGTTTAGCTCCTTACTGATCACACCGGAGCACGCGGAGCGCATCATGCGCCCGACCAGCGTACTCGTGGTGGTAGATACCCAGCGTGTGAGTTCACTGGTAGCGCCGAAGCTATTGGAGCTTGCCGGGCGCGTGGTCGTGATCGACCATCATCGAAGAGGCGCGGATCATATCGATAACCCAACGCTGCATTTTCTGGAGGCGCGCGCTTCCTCCACAAGCGAGCTCGTCACGGAACTGCTTCAATATTTCGACGCAAATCTTCGCCCGCCGGCGCTGGTCTGCGGGACACTGCTCGCCGGCATCACGATCGATACCAAGCACTTTGCGTTCAACGTCGGGTCCCGCACGTTTGAGGCGGCGGGGTACCTTCGCAAAAACGGCGCGGAGACCAGCATGGTCAAGCAAATGTTTCAGGACGACATGGAGAGCTTTGGAGACGTCGCAACCACCGTACGCAGTGCGGAAATTCTCTCCGGCGGCGTCGCGCTCGCGAGCGTGGGCGAGGAGATCAAGAACGCGCCGCTTATCGCTGCAAAGTCGGCGGACGAGCTCATCGGCATCAAGGGGATTGAGGCCGCGTTCGTACTCGGACGGGACGGCGACAGCATCAGCGTCAGCGGACGCTCTCTTGGCAACATCAACGTACAGATCGTCTGCGAACGCCTCGGCGGCGGGGGACACCTCACCATGGCAGGCGCGCAGTTAACCCATATCGAACTCGACGAGGCGGAGGCGCACGTTCGCACCGCTATCGAACACTATATGCAGGAGGTTCAAAACACACTATGAAGCTATTATTGGAACAGGACGTTAAGGGTACAGGCAAAAAGGGCGAGATAATCGACGTATCGGACGGTTACGCGCGTAATTTTCTCCTGCCGCGCAAGCTGGCAACCCCCGCGGACGCACAGGCGGTCAACGCCGCAAGCATTCAGAAAAGCGCGGCTGCGCATAAGAAATTTCAGGCGGGTCTTGCCGCACGCGAGCTCGCCAAGCAGCTGGAAGGCGCTGTCATCACCGTAAAAGCCAAGGTTGGCGAAAATGGGCATCTCTTTGGCGCGATCACGGGCAAGGAAATCGCCGCGGCGATTGCGGAACAGAAGCATGTTGAGATCGACAAGAAGAAGATTGCGCTTTCCGACCCCATCCGCGCACTGGGCGAATACACTGTCCGCGTGAGCCTGTATGAAAACACGTTTGCACAGGTGAAGGTCGTCGTCGAAAAGTGCTGATTGAGTCGTTGCCGATGCGCGCAAGCGCTACGGCAAACAACCTCGCTATTCAAGCGGATCGGAGCCCCCGATGGAACAATACGAATTCAATCAAGCCACGGACAACATGACCACTCTGCCGCATGTGAGCGACGCTGAGCGCTCCGTGCTCGGCAGTATGCTCATCGACACCGGCGCGCTGGAAGTCAGCCTCGAGCAATTGCACGAGGAAGACTTTTACGTACCCGCAAACGCGACGATCTTCGCCGCAATGCGGGATGTGCGCGCGGGTGGAAACGCGGTTGACCTCGTGACCCTGACCGCGGAGCTGGAGCGGCACAACAAACTTGAGATGGCGGGTGGGATGACGTATCTCACCGACCTCGTTACGTTTGTGCCGACCGCAGCCAATGTTTCGCACTACATCAGCCTCGTGGAGACGAAGAGCACGCAGCGCGCGCTCATCCGCGCGGGCAGCGAGATCATGCGTGACGGCATGGACGACGAGAAAGAGCTCGAAGACACGCTTAATCTTGCCGAAAAGCGCATCTACGAAATCTCCATGCGCAAGGTGCAGGGAACGCTGGTTCCCATGGAGCAGATCGTGCCGGAGGCCTATAACCTCATCGGCGAGCTGGCGCAGCGGCGCGGCAAGATCACGGGCATCCCCAGCGGCTTTATGGAGCTGGACCGCATGACCAACGGCTTTCAGAAGAGCGATTTGATCATCGTGGCGAGCCGTCCGGCCATGGGTAAATCGAGCTTTGCCATGAACATTGCGCAGTACGCATCCGTACACAACGCAAAGACCGTCGTCGTGTTCAGCCTCGAAATGAGCGCAGAACAGCTGGTCATGCGCATGCTCTGCACCGAGGCATCCGTCGACTCCCAGCGCATCAAGGACGGCCTCATCGGCAGCAACGAGATGAACTCGCTCATGGAGGTCATGGACCCCATGAGCAGGGCAAAGATCTATATCGACGATAGCAGCGGCGCAAGCGTACCGATGATCCGCAGCAAGTGCCGCAGGCTCTCCGCGCGCGCAGGCTTAGACATGATCGTAATCGACTATTTACAGCTCATGCAAGCCAGCGGCAACCGCAAGGACGGCAACCGCATGCAGGAGATTTCGGACATGACGCGCCAGCTCAAGCTGCTTGCGCGCGAACTCAACGTGCCGATCATCCTACTGTGCCAGCTCAACCGCGGCCCGGACACGAGAACCGACCACAGGCCGGTCATCTCCGACCTGCGTGAGAGCGGCTCCATCGAGCAGGACGCCGACATGGTCATTCTGCTCTATCGTCCTGCCGCCTATATGGACACGCAGGAGTACGAGATGGGTGACAACACAAGCCAGATCATCATCGCCAAGCATCGCCACGGTTCGACCGGCGTGGTCAAACTGCTCTGGCAGGGCGAATACACGCGCTTTCGCTCCATCGCCCAGGAGAACCAGTAAGCGCGGGCGAAAGCCACCGAGTAAGGAACGGAAGACGAATGAAAAACAAAGATATGTTTGCCGATCTCTCCACGACACAGGCGTGGAAGCTCTTTATGGAGACAACCTATCCTTGGGAAGTGCTGCCGCAGATCAAGGCGTTTGTACGCGCACTTGGGCCGACGCTCTCGCCCGCGGAATACAACCATCCCAGCGAGGAAGTCTGGATTCACAAGAGCGCGGTACTGTATCCGAATATCTATATCGCAGGGCCGACCATCATCGGAGAAGGAACCGAGGTGCGCCCCGGAGCATTTATCCGCGGGAGCGTACTCGTCGGGCGCGGGTGCGTGGTTGGCAACTCGACCGAGCTGAAGAACTGCATCCTCTTCGACAAGGTGCAGGTGCCGCACTACAACTACGTCGGAGACAGCATCCTCGGCAACTTTTCGCATATGGGTGCGGGATCGATCTGCTCCAACGTCAAGAGCGACAAGACGTTGGTCATCGTTCGCCACGAAGGAGTGGTTCGCGAGACAGGGCTGAAGAAGTTTGGTGCGATCCTCGGCGATCATGTTGAGGTAGGCTGCAACAGCGTGCTCAATCCCGGCACGGTACTCGAACCCTACGCTTCCGTTTATCCGCTTTCGCGCGTGCGCGGCGTTGTGAAGGCAGGTCATATCTTTAAGTCGCAGGACGACATCGTTCCGCGAAAATAACGCAGACTCTTCCGCAGTGCAGCGGGCAAAGATCGCCCGTAAAACCTGCGGTTTTTTTCTGCCCAATCGGGGGAAAATGCAGCAGTTTTTGACAAAAGAAACGCTAAATTTTCGAAGTTTGTAAAATTGTGAAAAGCTCGCAACATTCCGCACAATCCGCTGTTTGACCGCGGGGAATCGGCTATACTATGCTTATGATTACGTTTCGACACCACTCCAGATTTCTCTCGTTTCGCAGGCCGCAGGGTGCGGTTCCCTGCAACACAAGCGTTCGCATCGAGGCCGAGATCGGCGGAGACAGCGGCGCACACGTGCAATTGCGCCTCTACAACCAACTTGGCGTAGAGTCTTTTTTTGACCTGACGCGGGAGGGAGAGCGTGCATGCGGAGAGATTCCCATGCCGGAGGTGCCCTGCCTTGTCTGGTACTACTTCATTATTCGCACTTCGGACGGACGCACGCAGTATTACGGTGCGGACAGCGGCGAGGGCAGGCTGGAATCTCACGCGCCGCGTTCCTACCAGATCACGGTCTACGATGGAGCGTTTTCTACGCCCACGCACTGGCGCGAAGGAATCGTCTACCAGATCTTCCCCGACCGGTTCCGCAGAAGCAGCTGGGAGGATTTTCGCGAGCGTGCGAAATACCACGCGAATCTGGGTAGGTTCTTGCGGATTCACGACCGCTGGAGCGAGGAAGTTTGCTATACACCCGCGCCCGGTGCGGAGGAATATGAGCCCAACGATTTCTTCGGCGGTGATGTGAACGGCATCCGCGAAAAGCTTGGCTACCTTGCCTCGTTGGGCGTGACAACGATCTATCTCAATCCGATTTTCGAGTCCGGCAGCAATCACCGCTACGACTCGGCGGACTATCACCGCATCGACCCAATCTTCGGCAATGAGAACGAGTTTCGCGCACTTTGCGCCGAGGCGAAGGAGCACGGCATCCACATCATGCTCGACGGCGTGTTTTCACACACAGGTGCGGACAGCCGCTATTTTGATAAATTCTCGCGCTATGACGATGTCGGGGCGTATGAGGCAGATGATTCGCCGTACAAGAGCTGGTATCGCTTCGCGGGTGACCGCAAGCATTACGACAGCTGGTGGGGATTCCCCAGCCTACCCAACGTCAATGAGCTGGAGCCAAGCTATACGGATTTCATCGCGGGCGATCAGGGTGTACTGTCCCACTGGGCAAACGCGGGCGCAACCAGTTGGCGGTTGGATGTGGCGGACGAGCTGCCGGATGAGTTCATTCGCATTCTGCGTAGAAGACTCAAGCAAAACGACCCGGAGGGCGTGCTGCTCGGCGAAGTCTGGGAAGACAGCTCCAACAAATACGGCCCTGAGGGAAGGCGCGGCTATGTCAGCGGGGACGAGCTGGACAGCGCGATGAACTATATCTTCACCGAGGCTGCGATTTCGTTCTTGACCACGCGAACGGATGCGTATGCACTCGATCACGCGCTGCAAACCCTAAGGGAGCATTATCCGAGGCCGTTTTTTGAATCTTGCCTAAACCTCATTAGTTCACACGACATCATCCGCGCGGCAACCGCGCTCTCCGGAGCACCCGATCGCAACGCGGTCTCGCGCAAGGTGCAGGCGACGTATCGTGCGAGCGACCAGGATCAAAAGAAGGGGTACCTTCGCTTAATTCTCGCTGCAGCGCTTCAGATGACGTTACCGGGCGTGCCGTGCGTCTATTATGGAGACGAGGCGGGCATGACAGGCATGAGCGATCCCTTTAACCGCGCGACATATCCCTGGGGCTCGGAGAACGAGGCGGTTTTCTCGGGATATTCCACCTTGATGCGCGCGCGAAAGGAAAGCGCAGCGCTCAAGCGCGGACTTTGCCGCATGGGCGCGCTCTCGCCGGAGGTCTACGCGGTACTGCGTTGGCTGCCGGAGAGCGGTGAGCAGGCGCTGCTTCTGATCAACCGCGGGGAGCGGGAGCAGGCGGTGACGCTGCACCCGGACGATATTCCGCAGGGACCGGACGCGGAGACGCCGATCACGCTGAATCAGGTGATGACGGACGTGCTCACACAGGATGTGTTGACCCCGGTCGACGGCGAGGTGAGAACGACGCTTCCGCCGATCAGCGCCAGATTGTATGTAACGAAATAACGATACTTCATAGAGATTGCATGATAAAAACCAAAGCGAGGGATTACCGGATGTTTCAACAGCAGAGAAGAGGGATTGACGAACTATCGCGCACGATGCTGATCGCAGCGCTTGTGTTGTCAATCATCGGCATGATCGTTTCCAAATCGGTCGGTTGGCTTAGAATCGTACTAAGCCTGCTCAGCGGCGCGCTACTGGTTCTGATCGTCATTCGCATGACGAGCAAGAATTTCAACAAGCGCTATCAGGAGAATATGAAGTACCTGACCTATGAAACGACGGTTAAGGACTGGTTTCGTCGCGTGTTCCGCCCGAAGAGCGCCGGTGCATCCTACACAGCGCCGCGCGCAAAACGCGCGCATAAGAACCCGTCGTTCACGGAGCTCAAGCAATTCAAGTACCTCATCTGTCCGCAATGCGCGCAGCGGCT